>JANPJE010000235.1:0-14097 GCA_031425355.1 Spirosoma sp.
TTGGTCGAATAAGCGTTTGTACTGGTCAGGGCTATAATCGTCGAATCGGACAGTACGCTCAGGCTATTCCACAAGCCTGATTTCCCGGTAGAAATCGCAAAGGGGACGCTTTTTCGTCCGAAATTACGCGCAGTGCTATCCCCGATTACGACAGTCATTTGCGCATTTTCCAGCCGGTTTATTCGACCTTCGGTTCCCTGATAAGATAACAATGTTTCGCCCGTGGGTAGCTGCCTCAGATACGGTGCGCCCGCATAAATCGTGTCGCTGATGGGTTCGGCCAGGGCGTACCAGCGGTCGGAGCTGTTGCCCGTTATCGCTTGTTTCCAGTTCTCGGCAACCGTCGAATGAATCAGGTACGGCTTGAAATTCTGGAAGCCGTTATCTTCAATGGCAAACACCAGATCACGACCATTTCGGAGTAATACCGGCGCGGGCATTCCATCCCGGCTACCCGCCCGAAAGCTGACAATTTGCGGTTGGTTTGTCCAGCTTAACCCGCCATCTGCCGAGCGAAGCAGCGAGATATTCTGTTCGTTTGAGGTTTGATAAATGCCTTCATTAGCAAAAAATAATTGAATCTCGCCAGTCGGAAGCTGAATGGCCGAGGGTTCCCAGCAGCCATCGTCAAACCGGTATCCGGCTTCGTACAGGAGTCGCTCATCCTGCCACGTTTGGCCGCCATCATAACTTTTTTTCGTTCGGATGCCAAACCGACGGGACGGGTCAATCTGGTACGGCCGGGGATTATAGCAGACCAGAATCGACCGGTCATTTAATTCGAGCAGGTCGGGGACAGCCATATTAACGCCATCCTGCCGGGTTGCAATACGTATCGGAGCGGACCAGCTATTGCCCTGATCCTGACTCTTTACCGCAACAACGTCGCCGTCGGCTTCATAAACGGCCAGCAGCGACCGGTCGTGCAACTGGATGAGCCGGGCATAGCCGCTATACCGAACGCCGGAGCCGGTCGAAATTTTCCGCAGGCTTCGTTCATCCCAAACAAGTTGCCTGCTCGTCCGGATTGAATCGTCCCGTTGCGCAACAGCACTTCGGTTGGGTATGTCGGCCCGGCGGCAGGCCAGTACCGTTATCAGGCCGATCAACCCACATAGTCGGATAGACGTTGCCATATCCATAGAGTTAGTTATTCGCCACTGGGTTTTTTCAGGACCGAGTTGAGCGGAACGGGCGTACCAAAATCAGGCGAGCCGTCGGCTTTCCACGTAAAGGGCTGCATTCTGATTGATCGTTTGTCGTTACAGCCTTGCCCGGCCTGCGGATTGGCGTGATAAATAATCCAGTCTTGCTTCTGGTCGGGTGTCTGGAAAAAACCGTTATGCCCCACGCCGTAGGTGCCATTGGCAGCCGTTGGGCCAAACACGGGCGTGGCTGATTTCGTCCACGAAGCCGGGTTCATTAAATCCGCGGTAGTATTGGCGGTGAGCATACCAAGCGCGTATGCATCGGTGCTGCAATGGCTGGCCGAGTACACTAAAAATGCCTTACCATTACGTACCAGAAACTCCGGGCCTTCGTTCACGTTGGGTTCTCTGGGGCTTCCCTGTTTCTCCCAATCGTAGTCCGGCACCGACACCCGAATGCGTGGCCCGGTGGGGGTGAGCGGGTCGGTCATGGCACACACATAAATGTTTTGATGACGCCCATCGGCCGCACTGGCACTTTCCCAGCCCGACCAGGCGTAGTAAAGTTTGTCGTTAAGTTGCAGCAGCGTCCCGTCTATGGCCCAGCGGTTGTCGGGCAGTTTAAGCTCGCCTTTCGCAACCCAAGAACCGGTGAGCGGGTCGGCGGCTTCGTTTTCGAGAACGTACATCCGGTGCTGGCTATTGGGAGCTACCAACGCTGCGTAGTAAATATACCAGCGATTGCCTGCCCGGTGCAGTTCGGGTGCCCAGATGTCGCGCGTGGCGGGGCTGCCCGGTGGCGACCATGCCGTTGTATACGTTGACGTGCCTAACTGGCTCATCTTAGCCGTTTTGTAAATACGCAGGTCGTTGCCCGTAGTGTGCATCACGTAGTAGAAACCAGCATGGTAGATGGCCCACGGATCAGGGCCAACTGTTAGCAACGGATTCTGAAAGCGGGTGCTGGTATCGGCGGGGGTGGTTTGTACCGGCGTGACAGCACCAGTAGTGCTGGGTGTTTTGCGGCAGGCCATCGGCCCGGCAACGAAGGCCACAAGTATCAGTAATGAAAGGAAATAACGATTTTTCATGCGTTGAATGAGTTAAAAAAACCGATTCCAGTCCGGAATCGGTTTTTGAGAATTACCAACCTATAATTAAAGTAGTAAGGGGTAAGGAGTAGGTGGCTGACGCGAAAGCAATACTTGTTCGTCAGCCACTTACCGACTTACTCCTTACTAACTTACTACTATTTTACCAGCCCGGATTCTGCTTTATGTTCGGATTGGCATCGGTTTCGTAGAGTGGGATGGGGTATAACTCACTCTTGCCTTTCTGGAACGTACTGAAATCAGTATCGAAATCCGATTCGTTGGCGGGCTTTTTGCCCGCATCCGGTCCGGCCAGTTCGGGACCGAGAATACCGTACCGCTTCATATCCCAGAAACGCTGCGTTTCACCAGCCAGCTCAACAACCCGGTCGTGACGTAGCTGCAACCGAAAATCGGCCTGGCTCATCGTTAGGGGCAGTTCCTTCATGCTAACGCGTGTCCGCACTTTGTTGGCAAACGGAATGCCGGCTGCCGTTTGTCCAAGTTCGTTGAGGGCTTCGGCATACTGTAAATACACATCGGCTAAACGAATTACCCGGTCGTTGATCCCCGAAAAGTAACTGTCGGTAGCCTGATAGTAATTGGTGTATTTAAGCCAGAACCGATCTCTCTCGGGCAGATAATCGCTGCCACCGGCCAGCTTGGTTAGGTCCGCATAGGAAAATCCGTGCGACTTAACCGAACTGTTGCCGTGGAACAAAGTGTAGTCGAGCCGGTAGTCAACCTTTCCGTTTATATCCTTCTCTTTCAGGAATTCGTTGTAGAGCCACTTGGTCGGTTGCCCGTCGCACCAGCCGCCCTTGTTGAAGCCGGTGGTATTGCGAAGGCCAAAAAACTGAGCGCGTTCCGACGATTCCGATCCGCCCGCTACGTCGTAGTTGACCGCACCACCCACTTTACTTTCGTTTTCATCGTAATACTGAATCTCGAACAAGGACTCTTTATTGTTCTCGGCCAAAACCGTAAAGTTGTCTTTGAAGTCAGGCATCAGGTTGAAACGACCGGGCGTCTGGTCCGTAATCTGTTTGAAGGCGGCTGCGGCTTCGGTCCATTTGCGCTGTTGCATAAACGTTTTACCCATCAGGGCAATCGCGCTATACTTATGCAAACGGCCCACATCCTGTCCCGAATAGCTTTCGGGTAAGTCGGCGGCTGCTTCCTGACAGTCTTTAATTACCTGGGCAAAAACCTCGGCCTGCGTGGACTGTTTTGGCCGATCATTAGGGCTTTGGGAGGTTAATATCAGCGGTACGTTACCCCAGATATTGCCCATGTTGTAATAAAAATACGCCCGGATTAACTTGGCTTCGGCCAGTATGCGTTTCTGCAGTACAGCGTCCATCTTGATGTTTGGCACATTTTCCAACACTTGATTGGTGCGGTAGATAGCCTGATAAGCCGCTTCGAACGGCTCCCGGTTCATCGGAAGATTATAGTCCGATACGATGAACTTGCTGATATTAGCCAGGTCCGTCCAGGGGCTTTGGCTATACCCTTCGTCGGAGCTAAGGTCGGTCAGGAAGCGAATCCAGAGCGAGAATCGCCGATCCTGAATGCCGCTGTAGGCCGCATTGAGGCCCTTAATGGCATCGTCGGAGGTTTTCCAGAACGTCAGGGTTGAAGCCTGATTGGGGTTGACCTGGTCGAGCAGTTTGCTCTCGCTGCAACTGAACAGGATTCCCCCGCTCAGGATGGCAGTCAGCGCCAGTGTTTTCGTATTCATGTTGGTCTTTTGTTAATATCGTTGGCTGAAATTGTTTGGTCTCAGGCTACACCGGGATAAATCCCGGTGCAAGTCATACTAATCGGAGAAGAATCACTTGCACCGGGTTTCAACCCGGTGTAGCCTGACATCCACATCCTGCTTAAAAACTCAGTTGTAATCCGGCACTGATCACACGGGCTACCGGGTAGTTACCCTGGTCGATACCGCGTCCGAAGAAGTTGCTGCTGTTCTGCGAACCCGCGCCTACATCGCCAATCACGTCAGGATTGTAGCCCGAATATTTGGTAATGGTCAGCAAATTCTGGCCGTTCAGATACACCCGCGCCGATCCCATTTTGAGCTTGGTTAACAGAGCCGCCGGGAAATTATACCCCAACTGCATGGTCCGAATCCGACCATAGGCACCACTCTCTACCCACCGGTCCGAATTGAAAGCCGGATTGAGGGTAGGGTCACCTTTGATCGGTTTCGCCGTTGTGGTCGATGTTCCCGGTCCGGTCCAGAACGTTACGTCCGACCGAACATTCTGCACATCGTCAAAGCGGTCGGTCCAGTTGCGGCTGCGGTTAAATAGCAGGTTGCCCGATACGCCCTGGAAGAAGACCGCGAAATCAAAGTTCTTATAACCCAGCGTAATGTTGGTGCCGTACTCGAACTTTGGAAATGGGGTTCCCACAATCTGCCGGTCGTCGTTATTAACCTGCCCGTCGCCATTAGTATCCACGTAGCGAATGTCGCCCGGTGTTACGTTCGGCTGCTTCGGACCGGCGTCAATTTCGGCCTGACTCTGGAAAATACCGTCTTGCTTGAGCACATAGAAAGCGGCCAGCGGACCACCTACTTCGGAGCGGGTAATTTGCCCATATCCGTACAGCGGCTGGTTACCATTGCTCGGCACCAACTGAAGTACCTTGTTTCTGATACTGGTCAGTTGTCCGTTGACGCTGTATTTGAAATCACCGCTCTTGTCCTGATACGTCAGACTCAACTCGAAGCCTTTGTTCTCGATCTTTCCGAGGTTGTCGTACGGATTCTCACCCTGGTTACCGGCAGTAATTGGCAGGGGAACGCGCAGCAGCAGGTTTTTCGAGAGCGAATAAAAGTAATCGGCCTGTAACTGAATTTTACCATTCAGGAACGTAGCGTCAACGCCCACATCGGTGGTTGTTTTGCTTTCCCAAACCAAGTTCGAGTTCTGCAACTGACGATTCGATGCACCCGGCACGATTACGTTACCACCACCCAGCACGTAGTTCAGGTTGGGCTGAATGGTTGGGTCCAGCGAATACGGTTCAATGGCCTGATTGCCGACCGAGCCGTAACTGGCCCGCAAACGCAAATCACCCAAAAAAGAGACGTTCTGCATGAAGGCTTCCTTGTTGATGTTCCAGGCTGCCGACACCGATGGGAAGTACGCAATCTGATTGTCTTTCGGGAAGTTTGACGAGGCATCCCGGCGCAGGTTGGCCTGAACATTATAGCGGTCGTCGAAGGTGTAACTCACCCGACCCAGATACGAAATAAGTCCTGAAATGCGCGAAAATCCATCTGTACGCGGGCTGGTTGTGCCGGCTCCCTGCTGATAAAATTCGCCTACGATACCTTCCGTGTGGGAGAATATTTCATTCTGGTCGAACCGCTGGCGCGTGTAACCCACAAGGGCGCTAACCTGATGCTTACCAAACGTCTTGTTGGCGTTCAGCGTATTCTCAATCAGCGTATTGAGGAAACGGCCACTGCGGTCGTCCAGTATGCCGTTGGGTGCGCTGGGGCTGTTGTAGCTAAGCGCACCGGGACGCGTGAAATACTTATTCTGGTAATTACTGAAATCCAGACCCACGCTCAGACGATAGCTCAGCCAGGGCAGAATAGCATATTCGCCAAAGATATTTCCCAGCAGTTTATAGCTATTGGCGAGGTTATCGTCTTTGGCTTGCTGACCGATGGGGTTTGTGCCGAACGTAGCGTTATCGGCGTTGCCATAGCCGTAGCCGCTCGCGCTACCGGGATCAAAAACGGGAATGGTAGGCGGCATCCGGACAACCTGATCGAACGGTTGCCCATTGACCCGCCGTTCGTTGGTGTAGGCCAGATAGACCGATTCGCCAATGCTGAGTTTGCCGCGCGTTGTGCCCGCATTTACCCGCGCCGAATAGCGTTTGAAATACGGACTTACTTCGGTTCCGTCGGTTTTGCGGCCCCGGATGGTGCCATCCTGCGAGAAATAACCGCCCGAAATCCGATAGTTCGATTTATTTTCTCCGTTGTCCGTTCCGCCCGAAATACTGACGTTATGATCGGTGATGGCGCCGGGCTTGATGAGTTCTTCCTGCCAGTCGGTGTTGTATCCGCCTTTGCCAAAGTCAGGAATGGGTAATTTGCCATTCTGGTAAGCAGCCGTCCAGGTTTTAATGTACTGGTCGCGGGTGGCTAATGGTAATCGGCGGGCAATGTTCTGAACGCCATAATAGCCGTTGTAGTCGATAATGGCTTTGCCTGCTTTGCCGCGTTTGGTGGTAATAACAACGGCCCCGTTCATGCCCCGCGATCCATAAAGGGCGGTGGCGGCTGCATCTTTCAGAATCGTGACGGTCTCAACGTCATTGGGGTTGAAATCCGATGAGGCACTGCCAATAATAACGCCATCAATGATGTAAATCGGGTCCTGATTGGAACTGAACGTACTCGAACCCCGAATCTTGATGCTCGCTGTTGAACCCGGCGCACCGCCCGATGACGCTACGGTCACCCCGGCAGCCCGTCCCTGAATCTGGTCAACAACCGACGCTGCCTGTACTTTTTTGGCTTCAGCTACATTCACAATGCTCACGGCTTCGGTCAGGTTCGACTTCTTCACCGTACCATACGAAACCACCACCACTTCATCGAGGGTGCGGTTGTCGGGGGCTAATTTTATGTCGATGACGGTGCGGCTGCCAATAGCAATTTCCTGCCGGATATAGCCCACACTGGAAACTGTCAGGGTGGTGGCGGCATCACTTACGTTCAGGGCAAAATTGCCACCCGCATCGGTTGTGGTTCCGTTGGTGGTTCCTTTCTCGATTACGTTGGCACCGGGTAATCCCGCGCCGGTTTCGTCGGTGATGCGGCCCGTAATGCGCCGGAGAACGGCAACCTCAACGGGGCTGCCTGACCGGATTTCGTCCGGCGCGACCGGAGGGTTTGCGGTAACGGGTTCAGCCTTTACCGCTGGCTGAATAACGTAGAGGTTGTCTTTGATCTTGCGGAACCGAAGTCCCTGCTCGCTCACTACCTGCGTCAGACGTTGTTCCAGTGTTGATCCATCCGGGTCTGCTTCAACCAGCCGACCGGCAATCAGGGACTCTTCGTAGGCAAAACTAACTTTATAGCGTTGTTCCAGTTCACCAAGTACTTTCTTGAGCGAACGTGCCCGATTTGGACGGTTCTCCAGAATAGACGTTTCTGGTTTAGTTTGGGCACGGGTCAGCAGTTGAGCGGCTGCCGTGTGCGGCAAACTAAAAAATACCGTTCCCGCTATCCAGAGCGAAAGGGTAAAATACAGCTTTCTCATATTGAAAAATAATAAATATAGGATACAGGTTTTATTGAATTGATTAAAAAGAACGGGGTACTGTTCAGGGTCGGCGTAAATAAATACGGTCTCCGTTTTGGTCGGCCTGTAGGTCGAACGTAGTGGCGAGGGTCGTTATGAGCGTTTCCAGATCCTGGCTGGAGAGATTGCCCGTGAAGCGTCGTTCGGCTAAAGCGTTGTCTTCAAAAATCAGCGTTACACCCCAGGTATCGTTCAACTGCTGGGCAATATCCTGAAGTGATGTGTTGTCAAACGCAAATTGTTGCTTGGTCCAGGCGGTATGGAGTTGTGGCTTGGCAGTACGTACCGCCACCTGTTCGATACCGGCCTGCGCGGTTGCCAGATCGCCGGGTTTCATCATAATGACTCTGGCTCGGCGGTCGTTGGGTTTCGTCAGTTCAATTTTCCCTTCGGCCAGCACCACCTGCGTATCACCCCGGCGGGTGTTCACATTAAATTGCGTTCCAAGTACCGAAATGTCGAGATTGGGCGTATGCGTCACAAATTTCAATCGTCCGTCCGCAGCCTGCTTTTTGGCGACCTTAAAAAAAGCTTCGCCTTCTAACCAAACCTCCCGGTCGTCTGTATCAGCCCAGTCATTGGGATATGTCAGCGTCGAGTTGCCATTGAGCCGCACCAATGATCCATCGGGCAGGGTTACCGCGCGTATTTCACCGTAATTCGTGTGAATTTCCTGACGGCTCCAGTGGTGCCGCCACGCCCACCCGCCACCGGCCAGCAGGAGCAACCCCGTCAGCGATGCGGCCATCTGCCAACTCCTGAACGGGTAGTTGATAAAGCGTTTCAGAAAAGGTTGAGAACGCTCCGGCCGTTGTTCAGACGGAAGCGATTGATTGGTGTGAGCCAAGTCCAGCACTTGCCAGATGCGCTCCCGACTGGCATCGGTCAGGTCGTGGTGGCGAATGCGAAGGTGAAGCAGAATGGAACTGGCCTGGTCAATATCGGTTTGCTGCTCAGGGTGGCTGAGCATGTACGTGTGCCAGAACGACATGGTCTGTTCGTCGGGTTGAAATACCCAACGGCGAAACGAATCGTCGAGGACAAACTCATTGATTGAATAGTGTGAATAATCAGGTGTGAAGGATTGATTCATTGGGTACGTCTGGCGGAATTATACTCAACAAAGAGCCCGACCGAACGAATTATCCCTCAGCGTACCTGATTTTTACTAAAATTTAATGAATGAGTGCTAATAAAAGGAGAATGATATTGGCGGGCATCCGTTTCTGGAGCGACGCAATAGCCTTATACACAATCTTATAAACGGAGGTCTGCTCAATACCCATTACCCCTGCGATCTCCTCGTAGCTGAGGTTGTCGAAATATTTCAAAAACAGGGCTTCTTTCTGGCGGGCGGGCAGGCTGTTCAACTCCTTAAGCAACAGGGACGACTGTTCCCTCGAAATCTGCCTGTCGAGCCAGGTTGGCTCATAATAGAACTCAATGGAAAACTCGAGCGTATCCAGTTCATGGTCGAATCGTTGCTCATTGGTTAGCTTGCGGACGATCTCCCGACGAAGCGAACGCATCAGGTAAAACTTGATTGAATCAGTACGTCCCAGTCGTTCGCGGGTTTCCAGAATTGTCAGGAAAAGGTCCTGCAAACAATCTTCTGTCAGCTCCCGATTCTGCGAAATTTTGTAGCCGTAATTGTATAACGTTGATGCGTATTTACTGTATACATACGCATAGGCAATTTTACTGCCCTCCAGAAAGTCATCCCAAAGGTCACTATCGGTGGTATACGTGTACGGGTTTTGCGGAGACTCCAATCGCATAAATAGTTAATTGGGTACTAAATTTAGCACCATTAGTGAGAATAGTAATAATTACTCAAAAAAAAGTAATGTTTATTTTTTGTTTTAAGGATAAAAAATACGCCCTGACTCTTTTAACGGATATGCCTCATAAATGCCTTCATTTTCTGGTTCTGCTTTTTCTAACGGGTTGGTTAATAGCCTGTCGGTCAACGCCGGATTCGTCCCCTTTATTCACCAGAATCGGGGTCGATGAATCGAACGTAGCGTTTACCAATCAGATTCAGCCGTTCGAGGGCGAAAAGTTAAATGCCAATACCTACGACCCCATGTATAACGGTGCGGGCGTTGGCGTTGGCGATTTCAATAATGACGGCTGGGCCGATCTGTTTTTCGCGGGGAACATGGTAACCAGCCGGTTGTACCTGAACCGGATGAGCACGGCAGACCCGAAATCGCCCAATTTTCGGTTTGAGGATGTAACGGAACGGGCGGGGCTGAAAACACGAACCTGGTGTACGGGTGTGTCGGTCGTGGATTTGAATCAGGATGGCTGGTTAGATATTTATGTTAGCGTCGCCGGACCCGATACGGTTGGAGCCGAACGGAAAAACCTCCTTTTTATAAACCAGCACTGCGCCAAAGGTGGAACACCAACGTTTCGGGAAGTGGCGCAGCAGGTGGGGCTGGCCGATAGCGGCATGAATACACAGGCCGCTTTTTTTGATTACGACCGCGACGGCGATCTGGACTGCTACATCCTGAACAACGCGGTTGAGCAGACGGGCCGCAACAATATTCGCCCGCGCCGATTGGACGGCACCGGCAAAAGCACCGACCGGCTGTATCGGAATGAGGGAGTTAAAGGAGGAAAGGGAGTAGGGGGAGAAAAGGAAGAAAGGGAGAATGAACAACTCCCCCTCTTCACGGATGTTTCCCGCGAAACCGGCATCATGGCAGAAGGCTATGGTCTGGGGTTAGCCGTTGCCGATCTGAATCAGGACGGTTGGTTAGACATTTACTGCGCCAATGATTTTCTGTCGAACGATGTCGTCTGGATTGCTAATCACGATAAAATCGGTCGGCATACGGGTTTCACAAACCGGGCGGCTGAGTACTTTAAACACACCAGCTATAACAGTATGGGTGTTGATATTCAGGATGTTAACAACGACAACCGGCCCGACGTAATGGTCGTCGATATGATGCCGGAAACCAACGAGCGGCAGAAAATGATGCTGGTCAAAACCAACTGGGACTTTTTCAATCTGGCCCGTCAGCAAGGCTACCAAGATGAATATGTACGCAATACGTTGCAGTTGAATATGGGGGGGAGGGGAGGAAAGGAGGAAAGGGAAGGAAAGGATGAAGGAATGGGACGAGCCAATTCCTCTTCGTCCCTTTCCTCCTCCTCCTCTCCTTCACCTTCTTTCTCTGAAATCGGGCAGTTGGCAGGCGTGTCGCGTACGGACTGGAGTTGGGCACCGCTGCTCGCCGATTTGGACAACGACGGCTGGAAAGATTTGACCGTATCGAATGGCTACCGGCGCGATATCACCAATCTGGATTACGTTATTTACCTGAATGAACAGATTTCACGCTACGGACTGGCCGCCACGCATCGGCAAACGCTGGACGCGCTGTATAAACTGCCCGAAATAAAACTGCACAATTACGTATACCGAAATAAGGGCGATCTGACGTTCGAGGATAAATCGCTGGCGTGGGGTTTGGGCGACCTGACGTTCTCCAACGGAGCAGTTTATGCCGACCTCGACAATGACGGTGACCTCGATCTTGTTTTCAATAACATCGACGAATCGGCGGGCATCTACCGAAACGAAACCAACCAGCCGGGCAAGGTAGTGACGAGTCATTTTTTGCGGCTCAAACTCCCCGCCGACGCACGCGGTTCCGGGGCCGAAGTCCGGCTGACATTGCCCGATGGCACAACGCAAACTATGCTGGCGCATCCCGTGCGGGGTTATACTTCATCGGTAGAATCCGTCGTGCATTTTGGCCTCGGAAAACACACAACCGCTACCGCCGACATTCGCTGGGCCGATGGTACGAAACAGTCGCTTGGTAAGCTACCCGCCGACCGTGTCCATGACGTTCGTTATCAGCCGGTTGGTACGTTGCCGGCACTGTCTCCCGTTGCTCCTCCGGCTTATTTTGCGACACAGTCGGCAGCGGTGATTGGCATACCTTTTCGGCATCAGGAAGCACTCTCGTCCGATTGGCAGCGTACCCCGCTGCTCCCGCAGGTATATGCCAAAAACGGCCCGGCTATTGCCGTTGCGGATGTCGATGGCAACGGCCTTGACGATGTATTTATCGGGGCCGATCCCGGTCAGGTACGTACCGTTTATCTACAGAAAAAACCGGGTCAGTTTTCGGCGTTGGTGCAGGGGGCTAATACGCTTGAAGATATGGGCGCCTTGTTTTTCGACGCTGACGGCGATGGTGATCCCGATTTATACATAGCCAGTGGTGGCACGCAGCAACCCGACAATAATCCTGTTTATCAGGACCGTTTATACCTGAACGATGGGCAGGGCAAATTCACCCGGTCGCAGGGGCAGTTGCCGCCCACTACGTCGTCGGGGTCGTGCGTTGTAGCTGTTGATTTTGACCACGATGGCGATCTGGATTTGTTTCGCGGGGGGCGGGTGAAGGTAGAAGGTTACCCGCTGCCACCGGCCAGTTATTTGCTGCGAAATGACAACGGAAAATTCAGCGACGTGACTGACCAAATGGCTCCCGGTTTGCGGCAGTTAGGCATGGTTTGCGCGGCTCTCTGGACGGATTATGATAACGATGGCTGGGCCGACCTGATGGTTGCCGGAGAATTTATGCCGATTACATTGTTCAAAAATCAACGCACGAAATTTGACATTCAGCCGACGACGCTACCCGCTGGTCAGTGGAATTCCATTACCGGGGCGGATTTTGACCGTGATGGTGACATTGACTACCTCGCCGGAAATACGGGTCTGAACACGCGCTACCGGGCGTCGGCGGCCGAACCCGTACGGATTTACGGAAAAGACTTCGACGGAAACGGTAAGATAGACCCGATTATGACGTATTATCTTCAGGGAACGGAGCATGTAGCGACCATCCGGGAGGTGATGAATGACCAGATGCCAACGCTGTCCCGCAAGCGATTTACCAGCTTCGAGTCGTATGCCAAAAAATCATTCGCTGATATGTTCACTGACGAAGACCGTACTGGCGCAACCCGGCTTGAAGCCGCCGAACTGCGAAGCGTTTACATCGAGAACAAGGGAAATGGGCGAGCTGGTGTTTCGGAATTTTCCGTTCATCCATTGCCGGTTATAGCGCAGGTGGCTCCTGTCTTTGGCATACAAACCGGCGACTTCAACGGCGACGGCTGGCGTGATGCGCTGCTGGTGGGCAACTCATACGCCCCCGAAACGTATTCGGGCTGGTTTGATGCGGGTCGGGGAACGCTGTTGCTGGGCGATGGGAAAGGGCATTTTCGGGCGGTATCCCCCGCCGAATCGGGCTTGCAGGTCGATGGTGATGCCAAAGGAATGGCGTTGGTATCGACGGGTACGTCGTTCTGTTTTTTGGTGACCAACAACAACGGCCCGGTGCAGTGCCTGACCCTCCCGACCGGCAAGTCCCGCCCGGTGCAGCGTCTGAAACCTACCGAAACAACAGGTCTGATCCGGCATCCCGATGGCCGAACCGAGCGGGTCGAATATTATTACGGCTCAGGCTATCTGTCGCAATCGTCGCGGGTAAAGTGAGCTACCCCAGCACCCAATTCAGGACCATTACCCCGGCCAGACCGGAAACCGAAACCAGCGTTTCCATGATTGACCACGTTTTAAGCGTGTCGACCATCGAGAGTTGAAAATATTCGCGAAACAGCCAGAAACCTGTGTCGTTGACGTGCGAAAACATCATGCTGCCGGCCCCGATGCTCAATACCATCAAATTCGGTTCAACGCCCGACGCCGTCAGTAACGGAGCCACAAATCCGGCGGTGGTAATGCCTGATACCGTCGATGACCCCACGCACACGCGGATAAGGGCCGCCATGCCCCACGCCAGTACATAAGGGTGCAGGGTTGAGCCGCGCATAAGGTCCGCAACGGCCTGATTCACACCACCGTCCGTCAGTACCTGTTTCAGTGCCCCCGCGCCCCCGAAGATCAGGAAAAGCAGGGCAACATCTTTAATCGAATCGCCAAGCAACGTAGTAACTTCCGGCATGGATTTGCCCCGCCGAAGACCCAGCGTGATCGTGGCGACCACAACGGCGAAGAACATACTCACCACCGGTTCGCCCACGAAAAGCAGGATTTGCTGACCAACCGAACCGGCGGGCAGCAGCGGAGACACGACGGTACTAACCCCAATCAGCAGAATGGGGAGCAAAACAGTCAGAAAACTGACGGTCGCTGAAGGCATCTGGTCATCGGGCAAATCGGGTGCGATAAACGCCGGGTTGGGCAATGTCGTGTACCGTTTCACTGTTGAACCGAACAGCGCGCCCGAAATGAGAATAGCCGGAATGGAGACGATAATCCCGTAGAAAAGCGTCAGCCCCATATCGGCATGAAACTGCTTTAGAATGGCCAGCGGAGCCGGGTGGGGCGGCAGATATCCCTGCGTGACAGACAGCGACGCCAGCATGGGCAGACCAATGTAAAGCGCGGGCAATTTGTACCGATACGCCACCGTAATAACTAATGGAGCCAGCAGCATGAACCCGACCGAATAG
>JANPJE010000236.1:0-2820 GCA_031425355.1 Spirosoma sp.
CGGCGGTGCTCGATACGTTGATCGCCATCGGGAAATTGCAGCCCCGACAGTTACCCGTTTCAGCTATTCTGTCGCAACGAAAATCGGAGATCGTAACGCTGTTACCCGACTGGACGAATGCCGAACGAAGCGGCATTTTCGCCGAGAATTTCTTCCCGGATCAATCCGTGGCCATCCGCCGGAAAACCGTGCAGGATTTGTATGCTAAAGCCGGTAAGATTAACCGAGTTGGCGAGTTGATTCCTGAAAATCAGTTGCGCGGCCATTTTCTGCTGGAAGGCGAAAAAGCCAACATCGACGTATTTTTCACCCTCACTCCCGAAAATCCCGCTCTGATTCAGCAACTGGATTTCAAGGAAGTGAGTAAATGACTGTCAAATGACCCAATTCGTCATTTCGGCTGCTACCGAGCAGGATATTCCGGCGTTAGCTCAATTAGTAAACAGAGCCTACCGGGGCGAAAGCTCAAAAAAAGGGTGGACGACCGAAGCCGATTTGCTGGGTGGCATTCGCACCAGCGAAGACTCGCTGCAAGTTCTACTGCAAAATCCTAACGTAGTGATTTTAAAGTATATAAGTGCGGACCAGTTGATTGGGTGCGTCTCTTTGGAAACGAAAGGCAACACGCTCTATCTGGGTATGCTCACGGTTTCTCCCGAAGCGCAAGCCGGTGGCATTGGCAAACAGTTGTTGCTGGCTTCGGAAAAAATTGCGACGGAGAGGCAGTGCCGGACCATTACCATGACGGTTATTACACGACGGCACGAACTCATCGCGTGGTACGAACGACGCGGCTACCAATCGACCGGTGAGATCAAGCCCTTCCCAACCGATCCAAGTTTTGGCATCCCAAAACAACCGCTCGAGTTTGTGGTGCTGGAAAAAAAAACTCGTTTATGACTTTTAGACTATTTTCTGTTACGTCGCGATGAATTCACCCGGTCTATTGAGGGAAAAGAGGGATTTAATGCGTTTTGCCGGGAAAGCCTTTTTGCGTTTGCCGATTTAACTCTATAATTTCACCACACTAAAACGTAACACGACCCTCAAGCCTTATGTCAGCTTCCAAACGCGTCCTGATTGCCGAAGATAGCTCCGTTATCCAGAATCTGGCCCGCAAAATTCTTGAATTTCAGAACTACGACATCACCGCTGTAAAGAATGGTGAACAAGTCTTGCAGATTCTGGAAAAAGAAGATTTCAGCATTCTCCTGTTAGACATTAATATGCCGTTGATGGATGGCATGGAGTGCGTTCGGCGGGTTCGGGCGTTACCTGAAAAAGAGAAAGCCGGCGTTCCCATTGTCGCTATCACGGGCAATGCTAAAAACTACACCGAAGAGGAATTCAAAACCGCCGGTTTCAACGACGTACTGGTAAAACCCCTCAACTTCGACCGCTTAGTGGAAGTCGTTAATCAACTGACGGACAAATAAAAAAGGAGGAAGGAGAAAAGGGAGGAGAGGAGAAAGAAGACATTCGTTTCATTCCCTTCTCCTTCCTCCTTTCCCGCCTTCTATCCTATGATTATCACACTGCTGGGTACGGGAACCTCGTCGGGAGTGCCGCTTATTGGCTGTTCCTGTGAGGTGTGCCGTTCGGTTGATTTTCGGGATAAACGACTTCGTACGTCCGTTCATATCGCCGTAAATGACCGCAGTTTTGTGATTGACACTGGCCCGGATTTCCGCCAGCAGGTGCTTCGGCTTAATCTGAAACAACTCGATGCCGTTCTGTTCACCCATGAACATAAAGACCATACGGCAGGCTTAGACGAGATCAGGGCGTATAATTTCCGGTCGGGCAAGGACATTCCGGTCTATGGCCGCCCCACCGTTCTGGCGCAGTTGCAACGCGAATTTGCGTATGTTTTCGCCGAGCACAAATACCCCGGAACGCCCCACGTCCGGCTCCACGATGTTCATAATCAGCCATTCGATGTTCTGAATACCCGGTTCATTCCTATTGAGGTAATGCACCACAAACTACCCGTTTATGGCTACCGGGTGGGCGATTTCACGTACCTCACCGACCTCAATTACATTTCTGACGAAGAACTGGAAAAAGTGTACGGCACGAAAATTCTTGTGCTCGATGCCCTTCAGCGGCAACCGCACATTTCGCACTTCACCCTCGATCAGGCCGTTGCTCTCGCTCGGCGCATCGGTGCCGACCGCACCTATTTCGTACACATCAGCCATAAACTCGGTCTGCACCGCGAAGTCGAAAACGAACTCCCTGTCAATATCCGGCTGGGATACGATGGTCTACAGATTAAGTTGTAGAACCTACCGGGAAGGATGATTCAACAAAACCAATCCCTTCAACGCATCGTTACCCGTACAAGAACTCCAGTAACACGATGCCAACGCTTATCAAACCTTCACGTCCGTTCCCAGACCAACTTTTAGCGCGTTACCGGCAACAGGGCGATGCACCTGCCGATGCCGTTATCACCGCCGTTGTCGATGGCGGTGGTCCGGCGGCACTACGGTCGCTGATGGGCTGGCTGGCTGATACAAGCAGTTTTTCGACTGTCGAACAACACGTAGCAGTACAGAATTTTTTCATAGAGTATGCTGCGCTTCCCACCTGGGCCGACCCGGTCCAGATGAAGCGGGGAATGGCTTTTTTCAAAAAACACGCCCAGCAAATCGGTTTGACGCTCGGCTTTTTCTCACTTCCGTACTCATATCTGGGCGCGAACGGAGCGCAGGTTCTGTGGATCACCGAGCGGATCAAAAACGACACAACCCGCCGATTGCAGGAAACCGGCGAGTGGGTGTTTGCCGTCAATAATCCAATTGAATGGACTACAGG
>JANPJE010000237.1:0-20827 GCA_031425355.1 Spirosoma sp.
CGGATCGACTCTTCTTCTTTTATGAGTTTATTCTGCGGCAAAACGGGGTTAAGCCGGATAACATCGATTTTACCCTGCTTCGTTTTTACAACATCTCTACCCCGATACCGAACCTTCATGTTGTAGATTGTATCGTCGTAAAACGCCGGTACTTCAATCACCTGCCCGCTGCTTAATTTGCTGAAATCAATGGTTCGCAGAAAGTAATAGCCGCTTATGAGATCATGTACATTTTCAGGCACTTTGAACGTATCTTTTTCGGTACGTTCTTCTGCTTTGGCCGTGTTTGCCTCGTGATTGAACGTAATATTTTCCTCTTTGCGGTAACTGTTTTCCTGAAGGTTGGTGTAAAATTTCTGTGGCAAAATGGCCGACGTGTCGATATACGACCGCCAGGTGTCCCGAATGCGGGTTACCAGATCGAACGCACCCATCGTTCGGGCATCCACATTGACCCGGTAGCAGGGTCGGTTATTTACTTTATACAGCGTAGGGCTAACATCAATAACGGCTTCGGCCGCGTTCAGAAAGCCATAGTGAACACGATATTCGAGGTGCTCGCCTGGTCCGAAACTGGTATTCGCAACGCGCCGATACGCATTCAGAGCCGTAAAACCGGTGCCCAGAACGGAAACAATACCGATGCCAATCAATAACTTCTTCATAGTAACAACTTCCCGACCGCCGGGCTCCGTTTATAACGATGGATAGGTCTGTTTAAGATACGTCAGATACTGGTTAAAATCGCCACCGAATCTCTTTTCAAACTCCTGCCGAAACCGATTCTGCTGTTTCCGGTACGTAAGGTAGCCCATAAAGTACGCATTATTAGGTAGGTTTAGTTTGCCGGGTGGCCGCTTTTTTATTGAGCGTACACGCAGCGCACTTCGCTGATCCGTAATCGTATCTGCCATTTCAACGATTTGCCGAATGGTTTTCCATTTCAACGAATCTTTGACCATTGTTGTCGTGACAGGTTTAAACGAACGATATAATGAATCGAGCGTTTGAGTGCCACGTAAAATATGGTCGTCGTACTGTTCATAAAATGATTTCGTGGCCAAGTAGTCCCGATACGGTGTCGAATCGCTGCCATATTTGCTGGCTAAAAATCGCAAAGCACCGTATTCACCGACAAAATCAGCCAGATTCTCATTGTACTCCAGATTGTTTTTCACGAATAACGTACCGTGCGTCAGTTCGTGAATAATCAGTTCCGCTAAACTTCCTTCCGGTCTGTCCAGAAAACTGGACAGAATCGGATCATTCAAAAATCCTAACGTTGACCAGGCCGATACTTCCCCAATTCGGGTGTCGAGCCCTTCCCTTTTCAATTCCGACACCGTAGAATCGGCACGGTCTTTCTCGAAAAAACCTTTATAGGAGAACGTACCGATTATTGGGAAATGCCATTGTTTGGCAACGAGTTGATACGGTTCAGCGGCCGTAATGACCCATAAAATTGGTTTCCCCTGCTGATCGTAAAACGATTCGTAACTGCCCGATTTGTCTAATCTGAGCGAATCTAAAGCAAAACGCTTTATTTCCCGGATTAGTTCTATTTTTTGTTTCAGCGAGTCGGGGTAAGCCGGATCGGCCAGTACGTCCGTAACGGGTTTGGTGTTCCACAAAATCCGCACCTGACCCCGCGCCTGCATCCAGCCGTAACTGACCAATTCCCACTGCCAGACAGCCAAACCGACCAGAACCCCCACGATGACAAGAGTAATTTTTTTAAACATGGGTTGGAATACGTACGACAAAATGCAATGCAAATTAACGAACGACTTCGCGATGTAATCAACAAAAATAACCGGACTGCTCATAACAGCAGCCCGGTCCGCAAACCGATTCAGGCAATTAACAGCGATTTGCGCTCTTAGGCTGTGTAGCCCCGCGTTTCTACCTCCTGAACAGTGTTACCGGTTAGCTCATCCAAAAATTGATTGTGGTTCATGGGTTTAGAGAACATCGGGAAGTTTTTAGCACAGGCGAACGCTTGTTCTTCTTCACTGAGCGTAGCGGTACAGTTCGTTAGCGTAATGACCTCGAAACCTTTTTCGTAACCTGAGCGCATTGTCGATTCTACGCAGCAATTGGTCAGAAAGCCGCCCAGCGCAATGGTTTCAATGCCTTTGCTACGTAAAATAAAGTCAAGGTTTGTGCTGGCGAACGCGTCTAATCCCCGTTTTCCTTCGAGGACAATATCACCGGCCTGGGGCGTCAATACGTCAATAATTTCGACACCCCACGAGCCTTTTCGGAAGGATTGGCTGTCAACCACCCCTTTCAGAATACCATACGGATGCTTTGTAATTTCGAAATACCCCTCCTGAAAACTAATTGGCGAATGAATGATCACCGCACCGGTTTCGCGGGCTTTCTGCACCAGATCGAGGGTGTGAGCCAGCATATTCGTTGAGTCCATAACGCCTTTGACAGCCTCATGTAAGCTGCCACCCGGCGATGTAAAATCATTTTGGTACTCAATCAGGATAAGAGCGGTTTTTTGCGGGTTCATGGCGATTTGATTTTCGTTAGTGACGGCTACAAAAGTCACCGATCAGCTATGTTTACTTCAATGCCTGATAAGCACCGGTTTTGAATTTCCTCGCGGAATCGTTAAACATACAAGATGTGGCTGTGCTGCGTAAAGTAAAACCAGAGTGGGTGGGGTGAAACATGCATCACTACTTATGGTGACGAGCCACTTCGATGGTGCTGTCTGATCAACTGTATAAATAATTACAGACTAATTATGATTTATTTGTTCACTTCATTTATTTCTGGCACAATAATTGGCATTAAGTAATCAACGTTAGTGAGAGGTAATAACAATTTTATCAGTTACCTGTGGATGTACGCTAAATAGTGTCAAAAAATTTCTCAGTGCCCTTGTTTTTGTATTAAGGCAAGGTTAACTTTGAATATCAATAGAAAGACACTCGAGTACTTGCATCAACTTGTTTCTCTCGATAACTAACCGTAAACTTAACTTTAAAATGTTCCCCTTTGAGCCAATGAGAAATTTTCGCCTTTATATGATTTTTCAATGGGTTTTCTTCCTGCCCATCATTCTGCCGTTATGTATAATCTTCGGAGCATTGCGCGGGATCATTCAAATGCTTGAGCGTGTAATGGACCAGATTATTGCGGACATATCCCCTTCGGATCAACCGTCGTCGCCAACGCTGACTGAGCACTAAATAATAGATTTTACTGTACATAGATAGAGCCGCATTTTCTGGGGAACAGATAGCGCGGCTCTTTACTTTTATATATTCTACAGATTACTCAAAGATGAAATCCATATTCTTGTCTTTATAATTCTCATCATCTAATGACAGGAATTCCTCCCAGAACGGGTCATTGGGTAAGCCCGCCTTGCAGATAATTGGCCGGTCTGGTGCGCCTACCTGCTTCACGGGATGGATGAAATACAGCCGACGGGCGTGCAAATAGATTTTCTTGTCGGAAACGGCCCGGTCATACCCATATTTAATATCACCCCGAATTGGGCAACCCATGTGCGCCAACTGCGCCCGAATCTGGTGAGAGCGACCCGTGATCGGACTCACTTCCAGCAAAAAGTGCTCGTTTATCCGACCCAGCACCCGGTAGGAGAGTTCCGCTTTTTGTGAACCGGGTGCCTCATAATCATAGACCGTCACCTGGTTTTTCTGCTCGTCTTTAATGAGCCAGTTAATGAGTTTATCCGCATCGTTAACGGGCTTCTGCCGAACAACGGCCCAGTACGTCTTTTGCACCTGGCGTTTCCTGAAAATCTCATTCATCCGCTCCAGTGCCTTTGAGGTTCGGGCAAACACAACCAAGCCACTTACGGGCCTGTCGAGCCGGTGAACCAGTCCCAGAAACACCTCGCCGGGCTTATCGTACTTTTCCTTAACGTAATCTTTCAGGACATCCAGCAGGGTTATGTCGCCGGTGCGGTCGCCCTGTACCAGAATACCTGGTTCTTTATTGACAATAAGCAGGTGATTATCTTCGTAAACGACCTGAAATGGTTTTTTCTTCATAAACAGCCCCTGAAGGGGATTTTGCTAACGCGAAAGTAATTGTGCGTCAGTACTGCCCACTTTGGGGATTAGGGGGCTTTACATAACTCAATACGCTTCTTTCTCGTTCGGGAAGTCGTTCATTTTTACGTCGTCTACGTAATGGGCAATAGCCTCCAGCATCACTTTGTGCAGGTCGGCGTACCGTCGCAGGAAACGCGGTTTGAATTCGTTTGTAATACCCAGCAGGTCGTGAATGACCAGAATCTGCCCGTCAGCATCGGGTCCGGCACCAATGCCGATGGTCGGAATGGTGAGACTTTGAGAAACGGTTTTGGTGAGGGTAGCCGGAATTTTTTCGAGTACTACCCCAAAACAGCCAATGTCTTCCAGCATGTGGGCGTCATCAGTCAGCTTCTGTGCTTCGGCGTCTTCTTTCGCACGAACGGCGTAAGTGCCAAACTTATAAATAGATTGGGGTGTCAGGCCAAGATGCCCCATAACCGGCACGCCCGCGCTCAGAATGCGAACAATGGAGTCTTTTATCTCCAGTCCGCCTTCCATTTTAACAGCATGGGCACCCGACTCCTTCATAATCCGGATTGCCGACCGCAAAGCTTCCGTTGAATTGCCTTGATACGAACCGAACGGTAAATCGACAACGACCAACGCCCGCTTAACGCCCCGCACAACCGAACTGGCGTGGTAAATCATCTGGTCGAGCGTAATAGGCAGCGTCGTTTGGTGACCCGCCATTACGTTTGAGGCTGAATCACCAACCAAAATCACTTCGACCCCAGCCGCATCAACTACCTGAGCCATCGAAAAGTCATAGGCCGTCAGAGCCGAGATTTTCTCGCCTTTGTTTTTGAGTTCCTGGATGGTATGCGTCGTTACGCGCTTAATGTCGGGATTATGAACAGACATTTTTTCAGTTATAAAGTTGTATGGTTGTAAAGTTACAGAGTTAAGACTGAGCACAGTAATCTTATAACTGCTTAACTCGACAACTATCTAACTTAGGTTCATCGGGGTGCTAACCACGATTCGGGGTTGAGTTTTGTGAACTCCTTCCAGATTTGAAATTGAATTTCGGAGACGCCATTCTTGTCGGTGGCTACCGTGCCGATGGATTCGCGGGCTTTAACGCGTTGCCCAACCCGAACCGATACGCTGCGCAGTTTGGCATAAACCGTGAAGTAGTCGCCGTGCTGAATGGCCACTACGTTGTTCATGCCGGGCATACTGGTCACATCCTGAACGATGCCGTCATAAACCGTGCGGACGCCTTCTCCTGCATTTGTCTGAATATCAACGCCCTGATTTTCAACGAAAATGCCTCTCAAAACAGGGTGGGCTTTCCGTCCGAACCGGTCAGATATAAAGCCTTTTGTGACGGGCCATGGCAGTCGCGAACGCGAAGCCGTAAACGACGATGCCAACGCGGTTTCTTCATCATTGAGGTTGTTGTTACGTCGTTCGTCGGGCTTCCGGGAGGCTGGTTCCGGCTCGGCAGGTCGTTCAACTCGGGCAACGTCGGCGGGGGCAGGTTTTTCACCTGCTTTTTCGGCGGCTGCAATAGCTTCTTCAGCCCGTTTGCGTTCGGCGGCTTTGCGGGTGGCTTCGTTTCGGGCAATTCGGTCACGGTCGGCGCGTTCGCGGGCTTCGCGTTCAGCCCGCTCTCTGGCTTCGCGCACGATCAATCGCCTGATCAACGCTTCGAGCTGAGCAACGGACCGGCGGCTTTCGGCCAGTTCGGTCCTGAGTTCGGTTTCCTTTTGGCTTAACTCTTTAACAACCTGATTTTTAGCGACTTTCAGGGTTTCAAGGCTTTTTGTCTCGTTTACTTTTGCGCCAATGGTCGTTTTCTGTTCTTGCCGTTTGCGTTGCGTAGCCACTTGCTTCCCCTGCAACATGGTTTTCACATTGCTCATTTGCCGCACCTGACTTTGCCGGGCATCGGAGTATTGGCGCAGGTATTTGTATCGGGCAACGAGCTGGTTAAAGTTATCGGCGGCAAACAAAAAACCCAGCGGATTAACCTGCTGACGCCGTTTGTCGGCTGCGTAAATCATCGAACCGTATTCGGCCCGGAGTTTATTGAGGTCTTTGGTCAGGGCAGTACTGGCCTGCCGGAGTTCGGCAATTTCACCATCGGTTAATTGAAGGTCTTTATTAAGCAGTCCAATCTGTTTCGACTGCGTCTGAATCTGCTGATCGAGGGCTTTCAACTGGCCTAAACCGGCTTGCTTTTCCGAAGCTGTCTGTTTGAGAATGGTCCGAATCTGGTTCATCTTTTCCAGATTCTGTTTCTTTTCCTTCTCCAGAACCTGTCGGTTACGACCCGTTTGCTGGGCCTCCACCGGTTTTATAGGCCAGAGCAAACCAAGCAGCATCAGGCTAATGAAAAACGAGTGCGTTGTGGAGCAAAAACAAGGGAATTTGACGTACATAAGGGCTTGAACCAACGAATAAACTTAGGGTCGGCGGGTGTAATTGGCCGGAATTGTGAATGGAAATCCCGGATTTTTGTCGACCAATTCAACTTTGTTGTGCTTGATACGTAGCAGCGTCTGGTAAAACTGCCCGTCTGCCTGCGACTTATAATCGACCGTAACTAAGCTGGTATATGGAAACAGAAAACTGTTGAGGGACGTAAAATCTTCATAATCGAGCCGCAGCGTATTTTTAGTTGGCTGCTCGGTCAACATCAACTTTTTCAGTTTACGATCCTGTTCGCCAATGTAATTTTCAACCATCACTTTGCCTTCGCTCTGGCGCAGGAGGAGATAATCCCGCTCATTTTTAATTTTTTGGGCCGGACGTTTGGGTAGTGGCAAATTACCAACAATCAAGGCCTGAAGCAGCGAGAAGTTCATCTGAAAATTGAACTGTTTGCTGAGTGCCGGGAAATCATAGACCGAATACTCCCGGTGTATTTTATCGATAACAATAATCGAATCGCGGGTGATCATTCCCCGAACGGCCTCAATGCCTAACTTAGAAACCGACAGCCAGATCAAACTGTCTTTCCGGACCCGAATGCTAACACTGGCGTTGTCGATGTCCTGTTGCTGGCTGTTAAACGATATTTTCGACCGGGCGGTCAGGTAGCGGAAATCAATTTCGGCCACGTTGGATCGGGCTTCTTCAATACCCGGTCTGGGAATTTCAGGGGACGTAGTGCGCTGAGTTGCTATTGAATCAGCAGGCTGTGTGGGAACCGGGCGGGCAGAAATGGCGGAGTCGGGCGGAGTAACGACAACGGGAACCGGGCCGGTATTCCGTGATGTGGATTGACGCCTACAACCTTCTGAACTCATTAATACGCCCAACAGAAACGCAACGAACAGGAATTTATTCATTTGGGGTAATTTCGGTATTCGAGCTACTGGTAAAGCTGTCAACGTAATAAACGATTTTTTGACAGGCGAAAACTGGACGCAATACACCGTAAACTGAATGTCTTTTTACAATTTGCCAGTACTTATTTTCTTGTCTATCTCCGGGCTGGCCCCGCCCTTGCTTTTTGCTTTCTTCCACTGCTCAATCGCTTTGTCGGGCTGACCAAGCTGGAAAAGGACGTCGCCATAATGTTCAATAATAGTGCCGCTTATTTTGGCTGGGTAGGATAAGGCTTTTTCTAAATACTGCTGCGCTTTGGCATAATCTTTAGAAACATACAAAACCCAGGCATACGTATCTAAATAGGTAGCTTCGGTCGGATGCCGTTCAACAAGTTTTTGCGCGAGTTGTAAGGCACGGGGCAGATTCTCTTTCCGCAATGACAGGAAATAACTGTAATTATTCAGTACGTGATCGTCGAGCGGGTCCATTTTCAGAACCGCTTCGTAAGCTTCGTCGGACTTGGCGTGGTCGCCCAAACCGTTATAAGCGTCGCCTAACTGGGTAGAAATTCCTTTCCTCAATTCCTTGTTGGAACTGGCGGCCAGTAGCTTCTGGCTTTCTTCCAGCGCATCAACGGCCTGCTGGTATTTGCGTTTATACAAATTAGCCGATCCATTGGAGTACCAGAACAGGCCCTGCGTAGGGAATACTTCGAGTGCTTTTTCGGAGTGAATCAACAAACTATCGACCTGATTCAACTCGCCATCTAATTGCAGCAAAGCGCCCCACACTTCATAAACAGAACCGTCAAGTCGGGCAGCTTTCGCGTAGGCATCGCGGGCTTCGACTTTTTTGCCCTGCTGCATCAGCAAGTCGGCCAGCATAACCTGTGATTTCGGATCGTTGGGCGATGTTTTGGCTAAATTCTGGGCCATGTTCAGCGCGTCCTGCCGGGCCGCCGGGTTCTCGGCTGTCATGCCTACATAACTCGACAGGATTCGGGCTTTTAGACCAGCTTCGAGATTCGGGTTCGCCAATACCTGGCTTAACTCTTTGCTAACCCGGTCCATATCGCCCTTTTTGCGGTAAATGTCAGCCAGCAAAACGTGGGCCTGCGGCAGATCGGAATTGAGTTTAAGGGCGCGGTCAATCCAGCCGATAGCCTGATCGGTGCGGTCATTGGCAATGAGCAACTCGGCTCCTTCGAGCAGGAAATCGGGATCGGTGGGTTCCGACGCCACTAATTTTTCGGCCTCTTCGACTGCCTTATCTATCTTGTTCTGTTTGAGGTAGATACGTTGCTTCTGGCGGGTGATTTCTTCATTCAGTCCCAGTTCCCGCTCTACTTTATTATACGTATCGAGGGCTTTGTCGGGCTTGTCATTAAATAAATAGATAGCCGCCAATTCAACGCCGTATTCGGCATTTTCGGGGCCTTTCTTCAGTAAGGTTTCGTATAATTCTTCAGCTTCACCATACCGTTTCTGCTTCACGTAAAGTTCGGCCAGCAGCAGGGCGTAAAACTTATTACCGGCCTCTAATGAGTATGCTTTTGCCGCGTATGGAATGGCTTCGGTGGTTTTCCCGGTTTTGAGCAGGGCATTCGCCGTCGAATACTGAGCGGCTGCATTGTTGGGATCTTTTTGGAGCACTTTGGCAAATTGCGCAATGGCCTTTGCCGGCTCATCGGTCATCATATACCGAATGCCTTCTGTAAACTGCGTTTCGGCTTCCATCCGAACCGTTGTCGTCGATCCGGAAACAGGCTTTGCCAGAAGCGTATCGGGCTTTACACGCTTGCGCTGAGCCAATACGGGTGCAATGGCCAGCCATAGAAGTAACCCTAAACTACCCGCTACGCCAATAAGAATCCGACGGTTTCGGTATGATCGATATAAAGAAGTCATGTTGGTTGGCGTGTCGTGATGCATACGTACGAAAAACGCGGCTCAACCCGGTCTATTGCGGCTTCGCTTGAAATAAACCGTTAAGACAAAGGTAGTTTAAAAAATAGTGGTAAGTAGTAGGTCAGTAAGTGGTAAGTCAGTATGTAGTAAGTGGCTGACACAGGCATATTGCTTTCGCACGGTCCGCCGTTGCGGTCCGCCACTTACCAACTTATCATTTGCTCCTTAACTCACTGCATCATAAATCTGAACACGCTCCCAGAGATGAGCGCATTTGTCCACGAAAGCCAGATGCACCGGATGTACCTGATAGAGATCATGAGCCGCTTTATCGGCAAAAACTAATGTCAGAGAAAAATCGTAGGTATGATCAATGACAGGCCGACGGGTTTCGGCGGGCGTTCCGACATAGACGGACGAAATATCGGAAACTTCTTTAAGCGATTCGAGACCGGAGCGGAGGGCTGTGTGGTCGTCCTGGTTTTCGGGATGCCGAAGCCAGAAAAAAACGGTATGAACGAACATGAGCGTAGCGGGCAGAGGTTTTATAAACTGCTTTGTAAAAGTACTATTACTTTTCGGCACCCGCCGATGATGACTGACAGAAATAACCACTAATGGTTGCCGGTAGGTTAAACGGCTTACATAGCCTGTCAATTAACGTTTTTTTAGACTAATAAAGCCTTTCCGGTAAACATTTCGTTATCTTCAAAACGTTATGTGCGTATAGATAATACCTGTTAAGAAATCGACGAATGAACGAGATAAATAACGCTGCGAATGAACCAGCCGGTCGTGAAGTTCCGACCCCGAAAAACCGAATCCAGAACAGCAACGCGACGATTCGGCTGCCGATGCTGTTGGGTATCACGCTGGCGGGTGGAATGCTCATCGGCGCAACGTTCTTTGGTGGCACCAAAAGCCTGAACAACATTGGGCGGGGCTACACCAAGTATCGCGAAATTCTTCAATTAATTGAAAACAACTACGTCGATACGGTAAACACCGACGAGTTAGTCGATTTCTCGATTGAGAAGATGCTCGAAAAACTCGATCCGCACACGGCCTATATCAACCCGCAGGATGCTGTTGCGGCCCGGTCTCAACTCGAAGGCGGCTTCGATGGAATCGGTGTGGAGTTCAATATTTATAAAGATACCGTGTACGTAGTGACACCCTTAGCCGGTGGCCCGTCGGAAGCGGTTGGTATTCAGAGTGGCGATAAAATTATCAAGGTTGATGACAAGCCGTTGAGCGGTCCTAAACTTGAAAATGGGGCTGTTTTTAAAGCACTTCGCGGCAAGCGTAATACGGATGTCAAGCTGACAATTTTACGAAAGGACGACAAACAGCCGAAAGAGTTTACCGTTACCCGCGACCGGATTCCGACGTATTCCGTCGATGCGGCTTATATGATTGACGCCAAAACGGGGTATATCAAAGTCAACCGATTCTCCGAAACAACGTACGACGAGTTCAAAACGGCACTGGCGTCGCTCAAAGCGAAGGGCATGACCCAACTGATGATGGACCTGCGGAACAACCCCGGCGGCTACATGGATCGGGCCACTAACCTTGCCGATGAGTTCATTTCGGGAAATAAACTGCTGGTTTATACCGATGGGAAAGACAACCGATATGACCGCAAAACATTTGCCCGCACAACCGGCCAGTTTGAGGAAGGGCCTGTTGTTGTGCTGGTCGATGAGGGCAGCGCGTCGGCATCGGAAATTGTGGCGGGAGCGTTGCAGGATCATGACCGCGCCTTGATTGCGGGTCGGCGGTCGTTTGGTAAAGGGCTGGTACAGATGCCCGTAACCCTCTCCGATGGTTCTGAACTGCGGCTGACGATCTCCCGATATTATACGCCCAGCGGTCGAAGCATCCAGAAACCATACAAACCCGGTCAGGAGGGTGATTACGAGAAAGACCTCGATCAACGCTCTAAACGGGGCGAATACTACATTGCTGATTCCATCAAAAATGACCCTAAGCTGAAATTTAAAACCGATGGCGGCCGCATCGTTTATGGGGGTGGCGGTATCACGCCGGACTACTTCATTCCGCGCGATTCGACCTGGCAGACGGCCTATCTAATCCAGTTATACGGAAAAAATATCGTCCGCGAGTTTGCGATGGAGTACGCGAATGACAATCGGAAAAAACTGGAGAAAATGTCGTTCGATGAGTTTAACCGCACTGTCACGATTACCGACGAGCAGATGAATCGGTTAGTGAAAGACGCAACGGCTGAAGGCGTCAAGTTTAATGAGAAGGAATACGCCCGCTCCAAAAACTACATCCGCAACCAGATAAAGGCTTTGGTTGCGCGGTCGGTGTATCAGAAAAACAATAAAGCGGGTCAGAATAACGAATTTTTTCAGGTCATCGGCCAAACCGACGATACGTATCAGAAAGCCCTGAAGCTCTTCGACCGGGCCGACAAACTCGAACACGGCGCGATGTCGTATAATGAGAAATAGGGAAAGAAGGGAGGGAAGGAGGAGGGGGAAGAAAGGGAGGAAGGATTGGCATATTACCGTTCCTTCCTTCCCCCTCCTCCTTTTATTGCCTCTTACTGAACTGATACACAAGCCCCAGCGAGGATTGCAGATTGCCCGTTTTGAAATCTTTGCGGGAATAAGGTGCGATCTCGAAAGCTATGCGCAAATTTGGTATAAACAGGAGCGGCTTTATCCGAACGCCGATGTGCAGTGAATACCCTTCCAGTACGTCGCGGTTGTCGATGCCGTTCAGCGCGTTGAACCGGACGCCCAGCCCCGTATAATAGTTGATCTGCGCCTTGCGCGATACGTTCACCATCGGGCAAATGGTCGTGCTTAGCGACCCAAAAACGGTGTTGGTTTGAACGCGCGCATCAAGCCAGAACGGTTTGTCGGCGTTGGTGCTTACCGTAATGAAATTGTTAGCACTAAATGGATAATAGCCTACCGAGGCCTGGCCAAAGGCGGATACGGCAAGTCCTACAAGTAGGACGGTAAATACATGTTTCATGGGCGCAAATCAACAACTTTCTACACCATAAAAAAACAGGATGCGCCGTAAAACGACTGTCCGGTTTTTCCTGTAAGCCCGACTTTGTCTTCGTACTCGTTTCAAAATGGGCTTCCCGTGAGTGCGTGGGCGTGATACTTGATCCTGCATTTATTCGTACCTTCGTGGCTTCTTTCCTGATAATTACTTACCGAAAATGTCCTGGTTCGTCCGAAAAGATAAGGGTATTCAGACCCCAACCGAAATGAAACGGGAGGCCCCCGACGGGTTGTGGTACCAGTGCCCGAATTGCAAAAAAGTAATGAACACGCGGGAGCACAAACTCAACGCGTACACCTGCGTTCATTGCAATTACCACGAAAAAATTGGCTCGGAAGCCTATTTCGCCCTGTTGTTCGATGAGGGTGAGTTTGTCGAACTCGATGCAAATATGGTGTCGGCTGACCCCCTGAATTTCGTCGATACAAAGCCTTATCCAGCGCGGGTTAAGGCAACCATTGCCAAAACGGGTTTGAAGGATGCCGTTCGGACAGCGCATGGACCCATGAATGGCCTCACGGTTACGTTAGCCGTAATGGACTTTAACTTTATTGGTGGGTCGATGGGGTCGGTTGTGGGCGAAAAAATAGCCCGCGCCATTGATCACGCTATCGAGAACCGGACGCCGTTTATGATGATTTCCCGGTCGGGGGGGGCTCGCATGATGGAAGCCGGTTTCTCCCTGATGCAGATGGCTAAAACATCGGCCAAACTGGCACTGTTGGATAAAGCCAAACTACCCTACGTATCGCTGCTGACGGACCCGACAACGGGGGGCGTTACGGCTTCGTATGCCATGCTCGGCGATGTCAATATTGCCGAACCCGAAGCCCTGATTGGTTTTGCCGGTCCGCGCGTTATCCGCGAAACCATTGGCAAAGACCTGCCCAAAGGTTTCCAGAGTGCCGAATTTGTGCTCGATCACGGCTTCCTCGATTTTATCGTCGACCGGAAAGATCTGAAAGACAAAGTGGTGAGTTTGTTCAAGATGTTGTTATAAAACCGGCCATGAGAAACTACCAGTTTACCGTTATCGTACAGCAGGATGAAGAGGGGAATTACCTGGCGATTTGCCCGGCTTTGCAGGGATGCTATGCGGAAGGTGAAACTCCCGAAGACGCTTTGAATTATCTGCGGGAGGTTATACAACTTCATCTCGAAGATCGACAGGCTCGTCATGAGCCGATTTACGAAGAAGTATTTTCTAAGCGATTAGACATTGCTGCATGAGCCATAAACACCCAAAGGTGAACGCCCGGCAGGTAATCAAAATACTGGAACAGAAAGGATTTTCTTTTTCTCGCCAAAGTGGTAGTCATGCTATCTATATCAATGATGAGGGCTTGAGAACCACCATACCCATCCACGGCAAAAAGGAGTTAGGTATCGGTTTGTTGAAGCAAATTATGAAAGATACCGGCTTGTCGATTGAGGATTTAGAAAACGTATAGCTGATGCGCCTTGTTTCCCATCCGGTTCTTTGTAACTACTACCTGACGTATCGCTGTAATGCGAGCTGTAGTTTTTGCGACATCTGGGAGCGGCCCTCTCCGTACATTACCCTCGATAATGCCCGCGCTAATCTGCGTGACCTCAAAAAGTTAGGTGTTCGGGTCATAGATTTTACTGGGGGCGAGCCGCTGCTGCATCGTCAACTGCCCGAATTATTACAGGAAGCCAAACATCTGGGTCTGATCACGACCGTTACAACCAACGCACTACTTTATCCCAAACAGGCCGAGCAGTTGCGGGGTTTAGTCGATATGCTCCACTTCTCGCTCGATTCGCCGGTGGCCGACGAGCACGATAAATCGCGGGGCGTGAAGTGCTTCGACAAGGTGATGGAGTCCATTGCCATTGCCCGAAATCTGGGCGAACGTCCCGATATTCTATTTACCGTTTTTGAGCACAACGTTCATCAGATCAGGCAGATGCACGAAGAGATTTGCCTGCCAAACGATCTTGTGCTGATTCTGAATCCGGTGTTTGAGTATAACACCGTCGATACCGGCGACCGCCTTTCCGACGATGCGCTGGGGCAAATGTCGTGGTGGGGAAAGCAGAAAAACGTTTACCTCAACGACGCCTTTATTCAGCTTCGGCGCGACGGTGGCAACCACATAGAAACCCCCATTTGCCGGGCAGGCAGTACGACCATCGTTATCTCTCCCGAAAACAAATTAGTACTTCCCTGCTACCATCTGGGCCTGAAAGATTTTGCCATCAACGATAACCTGGTTGATCTTTACCATTCTGCCGAGGTGCAGAAATTAGTCGCATTGGAAGGCCGTTTGCCCGCTTGCGAAGGCTGTGCGATCAACTGCTACATGCAACCTTCGTTTGCCGTTGAAGTGAGCAAATACTTCTGGCGGGCACTGCCCAGCACGCTCAAATATAACTGGGTAAAAGGCACTTGGAAACAGTTGCTGTGATTTGCTCCTGCGGCAACAAAACCCTCATCGTTTCACAATCTTTCGCACAAGCGATATACCCCGCACATCGGCCCGAAGCAGATAAATACCCGGCGTCAGACTGTCCATACTGATGAGTTGCTCATGCTGCCGGGCTGCTTTTCTGAACGCCAGTTCATGCAGTTTTCGACCATTTATGTCCGTAAGTTGCACAATAGCCGTTGTTGGCGTACTGCTCTGGATAACGACCTGCAACCGATCATCAACCGGACTTGGAAAGACGGAAAGGACCACATCTGAATCGGAATAGGACGTTGTTCCAGTCACGACAGCAGCCGATTCAATGGCAGGTTCGTAGGATGGAATGGGGCCGGGCGTGCCGGGTGAATCGGTCACAAGCAGCACAATTTCCTGCGTCGTCTGGCTAATCAGCAGACCGTTTCTATACTCACTAATGTTGATTGCAATGCTGTAATTGCCCGACTGGATAGGGGCGTCCCAAACCAAATTACCGGTTCGGTTATCAAGTTTGAATGTTCCCTGTCGGGTGAGGTCGTTTGGAAACTGATAAGACGAAACAACCTGACGCGTACACGACTCGCTGCTCGTGCTGGTGAGCGGTCTTGCCAAGTTATACGCTAAGCTATCGCCTTCACTATCAACGGCTTTCAACAGAAGGAGTGCTCGTCGGTTAACGCTGGCAATAAAACCCGTTGGCGGAAAGCCAGGTGTTGGTGTTTGGTTCAGGCCCGTTGTATTGGTAGAAAATGTCGTGCTTAGTGTAAACAACAGGCCGTCTGCATTGGTGATATTCTGAACGGTTGTTCGGTTCGCTATCGAACTGGTTAAGGTATACGTTCCGGGTCCGGCATAGGTGTGAACAATGCGATAACTGTTGATGCTCATGCTTTTATCCCCCGAAAGTGCCCGACTTTGGCGGGAAGCAGTAGCACTCGTGCCGTCGCCAAAACAGATTATGTACGAATCGGACTGGTTAGCGGGTGCATTCCCGCGAATTTCGTCCATGTATAAAGTTAACGTCACTTCATAGGTTAACGCAGAACCCGAAACGGATTTGGTCTGAATATGGCCCCCACGTAAATGCGTAGCCTTTGCCACTTGAATGCTCAACAGCGTTAGTAATAGAAACAGAAGCGTTTTCATAATAGATTGAGCAAAAGGTAGAGCTGCATTTATTCAGCTAACTCCAAATGGACATCTACCCATATACCTGAATCTGAAGATTTCGTAAACGGTATTTCCGTACCTTGCCGCCATGCTGTACACCGCCGATCAAGCTGCCCAATTGCCTATTGAAGGCTTTCGTTACGTGCTCATATCGTTCAGTGATCACGTGCTGACAATTACCCTGAACCGCCCCGAAAAAAAGAACGCTCTCAACCCACCTATGTTGGCCGAACTGGCGTTCGCACTCGCCTACGCACATTATGCAAGCGATGTTTGGTTGGTTGTGCTGGCGGCTGCGGGCGATACGTTCTGTGCCGGAATGGACCTGAAAGCACTGTCAGAGGGAACTGCCGAAATCGCTACCGTGCCTGAGCCATCGGGTCCGGTGCGGCTGGGCGAATTGATGGCGGGCTTGCACAAACCCTGCGTGGCGCGGGTGCAGGGACTGGTGTATGCGGGTGGGTTTTTACTGGTTGGCGGTAGTACGTATGTCGTAGCGGCAGAGTCAGTAACGTTCAGTTTGCCGGAAGTAAAACGTGGCCTGTTTCCGTTTCAGGTGCTGGCGGTTCTGCTCGACATCATGCCCGCCCGCACCGCCCTGGACCTGTGCCTCCGCGCCCGAACGCTAACTGCTACCGACGCGCAGACTATTGGCTTAGTGACCGATGTTGTGCCCATAACTGAATTAGACGACGCCGTTACGCACCTTATAGAGGAGCTGAAGCAGCTTTCGCCAACGGCCATAAAGGCTGGATTACGGGCGTATCAGCAACTGAAAAGCCTGTTACCAGAGCAGCAACAGGCTTTTTTGTACGAACAGTTTGTTAAACTCCAACAAACATCCGACGCTAAAGAAGGCATGGCAGCTTTTCTGGAGAAGCGACCGCCGAACTGGGGAGTGTGAACGTTTACGGTTTGTGCGGTTCCCCGCCGTAAACTAAAAACCCTACACCGTCACGATTTTGGTAAATCCGGGCAGTTGTCTTTCCGGCGCGTGTCGATAATGCTCTGAATTTTCCAGTTGCCGTTTACCTTCACAAGGGTAAAGGCATTCACGCCACAGTGGCTTTTCTTCTCCTGATAATAAAAAACGTAGGGTGTCCAGGCGGTAGCCAGTTCTGCATCAATTTTCACGTCGATACCCGACAATCGTTCATCAAGCGCAAAGGTCGGGGCTTTGACCACCGAAGCGGCAAACTTACCAACGTCATCGGTACGTATCGAAACGGCACCTTCCTTGCTTTTGGCGATGGTTTGCAGCGTAGCACCGGGCATAAACGTATTTTTTATCTGCGTCGAATCGCCTTTCCGCATCCCGTCGAACATCAGCTTGATGGTGGTTTTAATGGCGGCTTCGTCCGTGCCGGTTTGCGCGAAGGCGGGTATGGCAGTAGCTAAACTGACAAAGAGTAGAAGGTTTTTCATGCAATACGCTGTTTACGGCCAATAAAAATATAAAGCAATGCGCCGACCAAGTTCAGGAAAAGGATGATAATTACCCACATTATTTTGTCATTCGACCCACGGAAGTCGCTTCGAATAACATCGACGAGCGCGACAATCGGGAAAATGAACAAAAAACCGACAACGCCCACGAGGAAAAAAAGCTCCATTCCACCAATACCGATAAACACTTGCATAGGGATAGAGTTTAACAGGACTTGTAGAGGCTGAACGCTACAAGTCCTGTGGGTTTTGGTTAAATGTACTGGTTGACAATCATTTCGTACAGTTCCTGCTTGCCGCTCAGTTGTTTCGGTTCGCCGTTGGTCATGGCGAACTGGCGCAGGTCTTCGAGAGTTAATTCGCCCTTCTCAAACCGCGCACCTTCGCCCGAGTTGTAGCTGGCGTAACGGTCGGCCCGTAGTTTTTTGTACTGCGATTTGTCCAGAATGGCTTCGGCGGCAATGGCTGCCCGTGCAAACGTATCCATACCGCCAATGTGGGCGATGAAAATATCGTCGAGGTCGGTGGAGTTCCTGCGCGTTTTGGCATCGAAGTTAACCCCGCCCGATTTCAGCCCACCCGCTTCCAGAATCACCAGCATAGCTTCGGTCAGTTCATACACATCGACCGGAAACTGGTCGGTATCCCAGCCGTTCTGGTAATCGCCCCGGTTGGCGTCGATACTGCCGAGCATGTTATTGTCGGCGGCAACCTGCAATTCATGGGCAAACGTATGGTTCGCCAGCGTAGCGTGGTTGGTTTCGAGATTCAGTTCAAAATCGTCCTGCAACCCATAGCGATTCAGGAATCCCACCACCGTAGACGCGTCAAAATCGTACTGGTGTTTGGTCGGTTCCATCGGTTTCGGCTCGATATAAAACGACCCTTTGAACCCCTGCTTGCGCGCATAATCGCGGCTGATTTGCAGGAACTTGCCCAAATGTTCGGTTTCGCGCTTCATGTTGGTATTCAGCAGCGACATATACCCTTCGCGACCTCCCCAGAACGTATAGCCCGAACCACCCAGCTCAATCGTGGCGTCGATGGCGTTTTTCACCTGCCAGCCGCCGTGCGCCAGTACGTGAAAATCGGGGTTTGTACTGGCTCCGTTCATGTAGCGTTCGTGCGAGAACAGGTTGGCCGTTCCCCACAGGAGTTTCACGCCACTGGCGGCCTGTTTTTGTTTGGCATAGTCGACAATGGCGCGAAAGTTTTTCTCGAACTCGGCATTTGAGTTGCCTTCGGGTGCCACATCGGTATCGTGGAAGCAGTAAAACTCCATGCCTATTTTTGTGATGAACTCGAAAGCTGCGTCCATTTTATCGTGGGCGGCTGCGAGCCGGTCGGCGTTGGCATCCCAGGGAAAATGCTTGACGCCGGGACCGAAGGGATCGCCACCAGTACCGCAGAAGGTGTGCCAGTAGGCTACTGAAAACCGGAACAGGTCTTTCATGGGCTTGCCCAGAATGAGCCGGTTGGCATCGTAGAATTTAAACGCCAGCGGGTTATCGGACTCGCGACCTTCGTACTGAATTGGCTTCTCGACAAACGGGAAATACGTTTTTTCGCCGAGAGTTAGTTTAACGTCAGACATGGAAACAGGAATTGAGGTAATACTTGATTGAAGAAGAAAGCCAAAGGTAGTTTCTCCCTACTTTTCGGGCAAGACCTTTATGGAGCTTCCGATTTGGATTTAGCCTTTCCCGATTCGGTCATAGCCCGGCTATCCTGGCGGGTCATTTTTTTGATGTATTCAACGCGCCGAAATCGTAACGCGCTCCAGTCCTCGTCGATAGCAACCTGCCTGACACCTTCGAAACCTAATTTTCCCAGAGTTGCCCAACCCGTATCACGGTTGAAATCGCAGGTATGGTTTTTGGAACTTCCTTTTGGGTAAGCCAGCCACAGAATACCGTCGTTCTTTAGTTTCTCGGCCAAAAACTGACTCAGCGTATCCACTTCCTGTTGCGTTTTCACGAAAGCAATGGCAAACGTAATGCTCTGAATCTCATATGGATTAGTTACGATGGTTACCAGTGAACGCATTTCATCAACGATGGGCAGAAACGCATCCGGCGCGTTAATGACCGCAATTTCAGACTGGGCTTTGTAATTAAGTTTAGCGAAAACGGGGTTCATTATTTACAAGTTTTGTCGCCTAATGAAGGTAGATATCTATGCAACTGTAGCAAAGGCCAGACTGGTATAAAGGTCGTCTTTGGTCAACTCCGGGAAGTCGCTGATAATTTCATCCATTGTCGTATCAACCGCCAACCATCCGGGAACATCGTCAACCGTCATACGCATCCCCCGAATGCAGGGCTTTCCGCCCCGCTTGCCCGGTTCAATTGTGACAATCTGACGGTAGTCAACCATAGTTTTGTACGTTTAGACAAATCTAATCACAAACTACAATTTTGCTTCTAACGCCGTCAGCCATCGCTCATAGGCATTTCGATAGGCTTCCTGTGCCCGCATATCGGGGTCGATGGTTTTCGTAACGTGAAGACCGACAAAGGCTTCCTGGGCGTTTTTGTAGTACCCAAGGCCCAGCCCGGCCCCGCGAGCAGCTCCCTGTGCGCCGTCGGTATTATACAGTTCGATAGTGGCTCCGGTCAGGTTGGCGAGCGTATCGCGGAAGAGCGGACTCAGGAACATATTGGCCTCGCCCGCGCGGATTGTCTGCACGCCAACGCCCACACTTTCCATAATCTGAATGCCGTAGTAAAGCGCGAAAACGATGCCTTCCTGCGCGGCGCGGATCAGATGCGGCAATCCATGCCGGTTTAGTTGCAGACCCTGAAAAGAAGCGCCCAAATCCGCGTTTTCGAGCATCCGTTCGGCCCCGTTTCCGAAGGGCAAACATACTAAGCCGTCGGCCCCGATGGGTGCTTCGTGGGCCAGTACGTTCATTTCGGGGTAACTAACCGACCGTTGCAACGCCTGATTTCGCAGCCAGCTATTCAAAATTCCCGTGCCATTTACGCACAGCAAAACCCCGTAGCGGGGAGCCTCAACCGTGTGGCTGACGTGTAAAAATGTGTTTACCCTTGATTTTGGATCATATTTCGCCTGATCGCTTACGCCATACACCACTCCCGACGTTCCGGCAGTAGCCGCAATCTGACCCGGTTCCAACACGTTCAGCGACAGCGCGTTATTGGGCTGGTCGCCCGCGCGGTACGTTACGGGCGTTCCGGCAGCAAGGCCCAGTTCGTCGGCTGCGGCTGTGGTTAGTTCGCCCTGTGGGGCAAACGTTGGCTTGATGGTGGGAATCAGGGCCGGGTCGAAACCGAAATAATCGAGCAGGAATTGTGCGGGCTGGTTCGCCTGAAAATCCCAGAACGCGCCTTCCGACAGGCCCGATGCCGTTGTCACAATCTCGCCGGTCATGCGGGCGGCAAGGTAATCGCCGGGGAGCATGAAGTGGGTTGCCTGTGCATAGATGTCCGGTTCG
>JANPJE010000238.1:0-3381 GCA_031425355.1 Spirosoma sp.
CCCGGTTCAAAACCGTCTCGATTTCGGGCATCGCTTCGGCCGACAGCAGGGAATAAGATCGCTGTTTGTCCTGCATCTTACCGGCCATATAGCGGTACTGATCCCCAATGTGGTGCAGGCTGGTGTTCGGAAAATACCGCAACTGCTCCGCCACACCCGGCAGTTCCAGAAGCCACTGACTCAACCCGGCAACATAGTTCATATCCAGACGGGTGTATCGCCGAAAGCCATCAACGACTACGTTCGTCTTTGGGCCAAACTGACCGCTGGCGCAGCCCGCAAAGAGGCCGTAGGGTGTACAGCGGCTGCTCATCCGAAGGTAATACTTGGTTAGCGACTGTATCAGCTTGCTTTCTTCCGCAATGGGTTTGCCCAGCAGCCATTCGTTGAGCCGTTCAGACAGGGCCGGAGAGGCTAAGTAAAGCGCTTCGGCAACGAGCGGTTCGGCAAACGCAGTTCGGATAACCTCCCGGAATAACACCTTCGATGGGTGCGTATCTAAAGCCGTTAAGGCTGCTTGCAGGGGTAATAGAGGTCGGCGCAGGACGAAAAAGTCTTCGAACGAAATCGAGGCCATCAGCAGAACAATTAGGGCTAACTTACACAGACTGTTGCCAGCACGCCAGCGCAGTTAAATCGACTGCTGCACAGACAAATACGCTTGTAGAATTGGCAAAAGCAAGTTATGACATAATAGTATACATAGAAAGTATAGTAATGTCATTTGCCCATTTATTTATCACTCAATAGCACTACTGACCATCGGAATAACCCCGACGGATAAGGCGACTACTGACAACTTACAGACCGTTTCTCTCTTCGGATTTGTAACCACTGCGTCAATGCGATATTTCTCCCCGGCTAATTCCCGCAGGGTCATGGCATAGTGCAGGGTCGGCGTTGTTGATGGCTCAATAAGTTTAACGTACTTAATGGTCGTACATTCCGTCAGTTGCAAAATCTGCCCGACGTGATCCGAAGCCAGTTCTTTACAAATCTGGAGCGTACACACGCCCGGCAGAATCGGCTGTCCGGGAAAATGTCCGTCAAAAATAGGGTGCGAAGCGCACAGGCGTACCTCGGCCGTCAGGCTTTGCGGCCCGGAGGTACGTCCCATAACATGATACAGATGGTTTTTGAGCAGCATTTCCGGTGATAGTAGAGTGAAAAAATAATTCGCTACTGTTTCCGGGCCAGCATCACACTTTGGTGAAACCGCTCGACGGCCACACCGGGAATACCAAGAATATCGACGCTGCCAAAGCCCGTTTCCGTCAGCACCTGCTTCCAGGTAGCGTTACTCAGAATGGGGCAGTGCGGAATACGAATGGCGTCGTCGGCATAGTTCCACCAGTCGTTGGTAAAGCCGAACGTAACGGTGTTGAAATCCAGTCGGGCGGTCAGATCATTGATTACCGCATAGCCGCCGGGCTTCAATAGCGACCCCGCATGGCGAAGGCAACTGGTGATGTCGGTGGTTGCGTGCAGTACGTTGTTGCAAACCAGAATGTCGATGCTTTCCGGTTGGAAACCCTGATCGGCGGGCGAACGACTGATGTCGAGTGCTTTAAACTGAGTGTACGGATACGTTGTCCCGAACTCCCGTTTGCCAAACCGCGCGAAACCTGCCGAAACGTCTGTGTACCAGTAGTTTACATTGAATTCATGACCCACTAATGATCGAAAAACGACAGCACTGGTTCCGCCCGTTCCGGCGCCAACTTCCAGAATTTGCACTGTTTCCGTGCCCGCTCTCCGGTTGGCTTTAACTAACTGCCGGACGTTGGCCGCCACCAGCCGATTTTGATAAGACTGAATATTTCCGGTATAAATGCTCGCCACCAGCGACATATCTCCGGCAGGAAACAGCACATCCATATACCGTTTGCGCCCGGTCAGCAGATCGAAAAACGCATCGAAACACGCATTGCCTAAGCGAACGTAGGCACAAATAAAGTCTTTGACAGGCTCGTCGTCGGTTAAATAATCGCCCTCCGACTGCTCAATCAACTGCGCTTCGGCGAGGGTAGCCATGTCAGAAACCAGCGAAGTCGTCTGCCAGCCGATTGCCTGTCGGGTTATGAAGCCGCCACGCTCCAGAATATCCAGCAGAGCCGCGAACAACCGGTTGTAGGCGGGCAGCACACCAATGTTTTTTTTGAGGTCGTCTTCCGAAAAAAGCCGGTTGGCCTCTGTGAAATAGCCGTTTGCCTGAAATACATTCAGCAAACGCAGCACGGTGTACCGGCTCAGCAGGTGTTCGCCCTCGGCGGCAATGGCGGCTAAGGGTCTGCGCACGGGCGCATGGTCAAGCATCGTTTCCATGGTAGTCTGATTAGGATTCGTGAAATAACTGTAACTGACATTCGGCCAGAAGCTGCCCCCCGACATGGGAGTCAACGTCGATAAGGACCATGTTTCCGAGGTTTATCAATATCCGGACGCGGGTCAGGATGGTCGCGCCGACGGGTGCCAACTGATAAATACGGGCGTTTTTGATACCGGCGATATAACCCATCGAGAATGCTGCCGCCTGTCCCGGCTGCGAACCTAACCACCCCGCCCGCAGCGCAACGGACTGCGCCATGTGTTCGATTAGACCGGCTTCGGTAAATAACCCGTTAAATACCATCGGGTTATCGGTTACATGAAACCCGGCAACCGCACCATCGACCCCACAACTGTAGAGCGTATCGACCAGCACAAACGGCGGGCGGTGGGGAATATAGCGCGTGATGGCCGCAGCCTCCACCAGCGGAGCAGTTGATGTAAGCATGGCATGAATCAGAAAACGGCCAGTTGGCGGTTGTCGATGAACGTAATGGGTTTGCGGGCATTTTGGGGGAATTGCATCCGCTGAATCTCCGCCGACGGCTGAAATGACAAAACAGGTGATACACGCAGTTTTGATTTGAGTTGCTCCCTCACCAGTTCAGCGAAAGTTTCCGAAACCACACCGTCGATGCCCACCCGCACCAGCAGTTCGTCTGTGTTCAGGGTCGTACTGGAAACCTCCACGATGTAGTTGCGAACGTCCTCCAGTTGGTTGAGTGCGTCATAAATCGTTTGCGGATACAGCGTCGTCCCTTTGAACTTGATCATCTGCTGACACCGGCCCACCACCGGACTGATTCGGGCGGATGTGCGACCACAGCGGCAGGGTTCGCGGTGGAGTCTCACCAGATCGCCCGTCCTGAAACGTATCAGCGGCATTCCTTCCACGCCCAGCGTCGTTACGACTAACTCACCCACACCGCCCTCCGTCACGGGTTGCCCATGTGGGTCAATCACGTCGATCACCAGCAGTTCGGGGTTGTGGTGCCCACCGCAGCCCGCTTCGCACTCGGTAAACGCGGCCCCCATTTCGGTTGATGCGTAGGT
>JANPJE010000239.1:0-15953 GCA_031425355.1 Spirosoma sp.
GGGCTTTCGGCTTCGTGGAAATACGCTTGTCCTGTTATTCGTCTTTTTCCTGATCGGATTGTTTCTCCATTATGGTGGCCGGACCAAACCCGTCGTTGCTTTCTGGAATGACTTCCGGCAGATAATCGGGCTGGGCCGCTCTCGACCCGGTACCGATGAAAATAATCCATATAAAGCCCCCGAACCCAACCGGCCCGACGTAGCAACGGACAAGCGGGAGCGGGAAAAATCATCGCAGTCCGACGATTCAGGCGAGAGCGAAGCCAGCGATAACACCCCCCGGAAACCATCGGCAGAATCGTCGGGAAATGCGCGGTTTGATTTCGAGAAACAGGTCGATTTCCTGCTGCCGGTATCGAAAATAACCGGTCAGCTAATCCGGCATGAAGGCTACGCACTCCGCTACCGCGACGAATATAAAGTTGCCGAATGGGTCGCGTATCCGTTGCTGGATTATGAAACGACGGGCGATGCCAACCGTAAAAATGAACAGTTCAAACCCGACCCGGCGGCTGAAAACGGCACCGCTCTACCATCAGATTATACGCGTTCGGGCTATGACCGGGGACATCTGGCTCCGGCGGCTGACTTCAAATTTTCGCAGCGAATGATGCGGGAAACGTTCTTAATGAGCAACATAACTCCCCAGGAACCGCAGTTCAACCGGGGTATCTGGAGCGACCTCGAAAGCCAGGTGCGGACATGGGCCAGACGTGATAAGGGTCTTTATATTGTAACGGGGCCGGTACTAAAACCCGGTTTGCCAACCATCGGGAAAGTCAATGAAGTGAGCGTACCCGAAAAATTTTACAAAGTGATTCTGTACTGCAATAATCCGAATATCCGGATGATTGGCTTTCTGATGGACAATGAAGCATCAAGCGAATCCATCAAACAATTTGCTGTGCCCGTTGACCGGATCGAACAGTTGACCGGCCTTGATTTCTTCCCGAAAATCCCCGATGAGTTAGAGCGGAAATTAGAAAGCAAAAGCCGCGACGAAATGGTCAACGAATGGTTCTCGTATTAGACTTTGTCTTTAAACCCGACTCGAAAATCTTACGTTTTCTGTTTCTTTTTCTTTGCCGCAGGAAATAATATATTGTTGAGTATCAGTCGGTAACCGGCTGAGTTAGGATGCAAATTCAGGTCGGTGGGTTCTTCGCCGATCTCGTGCCGGTAGTCTTCGGGGTCGTGCCCGCCGTAGAACGTAAAGAAACCACGGCCATAAGGCGAATGAATGTACCGGGCCTCGCCCGCCGACCGGTTCTCGGCCATAATCACCACTTCGGGTTTGATCAGATTTTTCTTGAATGCCGTTGTCTGCCCCATAAATCCCTTGATTACGTTCAGGTGATTCTGAGTCAGCATCGTTGGAATGGGGTCGTACTTCGCCGAGAATTGAAATAGCGTAAAGTAATCGTTGTGTTCGCTCAGGCCGCGTTCTTCGGGCTGGTTGTCAATGTTGGAGAACTCGATGTGGTATGGATTGGTAATGACCTGAAAATTGCGAAAAGCGAACGTCTGGCTATAATCTAATTTGTTGTTGGCATTCGGGTCGGCAGGATCGCCATCATAAAACGCGTCGACAATGTCGGTGTTCTGGGCCGCCAGTGCAATGTCATACGTATCGGTTGCGTTGCACATGGCGAACAGATAGCCCCCGCCGAGGACGAAATCACGGATTTTCTGGGTAACGGCCCGCTTCAACTGCGGCACTTTGGTGAAGCCGAACTTATGCGAAATGTTTTCGGCTTCGCGCTTTTGAGCGATGTACCAGGGCTGATCCTTGAAGTGAAAAAATTTACCGTACTGCCCCGTAAAATCCTCATGGTGAAGGTGCAGCCAGTCATATTCCGGCAACTTCGCGTTCATCACTTCTTCATCGAAGACAACGTCATACGGAATTTCGGCATAGCTCATCACCATCGTCACGGCATCGTCCCACGGCTGTTTTGTTTTAGGCGAATAAACGGCTACTTTCGGAGGCTTTTGCAGTTTCACAGCGTCCATATTGGCATCAGCAGCGGCCACTTCCGACAAAATCTGGGCGGACTGCGCATCGGAAATTACCTCATAGCTTACGCCCCGAATCACCATCTCGTTGATAAACGACTGACTTTGAGGCATCAAAAACGAGCCGCCCCGGTAATTAAGCAGCCAGTCAATCTCGGTGTCATGCACTTTGAGCACCCAATAAGCAATGCCATACGCTTTCAGGTGATTCTTTTGGGAATCATCCATCGGAATCAGAATTCTGGAGGCACGAACCTGACCCACCAGCGTCAGAATTAGGATAAGCGGTAACAGCAGCCGTTTCGTTGGTTTCATCCGTATAAATGCTTGTGGTAGCTTTGCTATAACGAAAGATACGTAAATATTGTGCAGGAAAATAAAGAGTGAAAGAGCGAAAGAATGAAAGAGCGGCTGACGCGTCGTTTTTTTTCACTCGTTCGCTCCGGTCCGGCGTCCGGTTCACTCTTTCGCTCTTTAAAAAATGAATCTACTCGAAAACATCCGCGAAGGGTTGCGCTCAATTGCGGGTAACCGCCTGCGTACCATTCTGACTTCGCTTATTATTGCCATTGGCATTACGTCGCTGGTTGGTATTCTGACGGCTATCGACGGGATTCAGAATTCGGTGAACAGTAGTTTTGCCGGGCTGGGGGCCAATACGTTCAGCATTGTAGCCCGGCAGGACGCGTTTCGGCGGGGCGGACGCATGCAGCGGCAGGATGCACCCATCGATTATTTCGACGCTGTGCAGTTCAAACGCCGGTTTCCCTACGGAGCTACCATCGGTATTGCCACGCCCGTAACCGGGGCGGCTCAGGCGAAATTTGGTTCTAAAAAGACGAATCCAAACGTTCAGCTAACCGGCATCGACGATAACTACCTGTCCATTAACGCATTCACGCTTCAGAGTGGCCGAAATATGTCGCAAAATGACCTCGACTATGCGCGAAACGTAGCCATAATCGGTAGTGAAGTAGCCAGTACGTTGTTCGAGAAGAAGCTGAACCCACTGAATCAGGTGATTCGGGTATCGGGTGCGCAGTATAAAATTATTGGTGTGATGGCGAAGAAAGGCGGTTTTGCCGGTGGGAGCGACGACCGGATGATTCTGATTCCGCTCGATAATGCCCGCGCCCTGGCGGGTTCCCGCAAGCTAACCTTCGACATTATGGCCTCGGTGACATCGGTGGCGGATCAGGATGAGGCCGTTGGCGAAGCACAGGGCGTTATGCGGCTGGTTCGACGCGACCAACTCGGTCAACCCGACTCGTTTGAGATTCAGCGGGCCGACGATCTGGCAAAAGAAACCGAAAATATCACGGGCTACCTACGCATTGGCGGCTTCGGCATCGGGTTCATTACGTTGCTCGGCGCGGCCATTGCCCTACTGAATATCATGCTGGTATCGGTAACGGAGCGAACCCGCGAAATTGGCATTCGTAAATCGCTCGGCGCCACCCCCCAGCGCATCCGCGAGCAGTTTCTGATCGAAGCCATTGTGATTTGTATTCTGGGTGGGATCGGCGGCATTATAATCGGCCTGGGCATCGGAAACCTCATTGCCAGTTTTGTCAGCCAGGGAAAGGGCGGATTCGTTGTACCCTGGGCCTGGATGATTCTCGGTCTGGTGGTGTGCGTCAGTGTTGGCTTATTTGCCGGTATCTATCCCGCCGTCCGGGCCTCCAAACTCGACCCCATCGAAGCGTTGCGGTATGAATGAATAGGGGAGGAGGAAAGGAGGAAAAGGAGGAAGGAGGAAAGGGATGCAGAAACAACCTCTTTTCTACTTCCTCCTTTTCCTCCTTATTTTGGCAGAAACACCGTAAACGTAGCGCCTTCGTTCGGTTGACTGCGGGCAATGATGGTGCCGCCGTGGTTTTCGGCTACTTTTCGGCATACCGCCAGACCGATGCCCGTGCCCGTGTATTCATTACGTCCGTGCAATCGCTCGAATAGCTGAAAAATCTGTTCCTGGTATTTTGCGTCAAACCCAATGCCATTGTCGGCAACGTCGATAGCGATCCAGGATCGTTTACTGCGGTTGGGCACGGTGGCCGGAACTTCATCGGGCTTGACAAACCGCGCCTGAACCGACACGCGCGGAAGGGTGTCCGGACGGGCAAATTTCAGAGCATTGCTCACTAAATTCTGAAACAACTGCCGCAGTTGAACGTGGTTGCCCAGTAGGGTAGGAAGCGGTACATCAAGCTCATTGCCGGTGATGATATGGGCGTTTTTTTCTATGATGACCAATTCCAGATCACTCACTATTTCGGCCATAATCTGCGGTAAGCTAACGCGCTTGTAAGGGTCCTGTTCAATGGATAACCGCGAATAGGCCAGCAAATCACGAATCAACTGGCTCATTCGCCCGGCTGCCGACTGCATCCGGCGGAGCATCGTCTGCCCATCGTCGGGAATCAGGTTGCCGTACTGGTCGAGGACTAAATTACCGAACGACTGAATTTTGCGCAGTGGCTCCTGTAAATCATGGCTGGCTATATACGCAAACTGTTCCAGGTTGTGATTTGAGTTGCGTAGATCACTCACCAATTGCTCGGCGTGCTGGAGTGTCTGGTGCAGCAGCGTCTGGTCATTGGCCGCTACCACAATGCCATCGTCCTGTTTAACGATGGATATCGTAAACCAGCCGTCAACAAGGCCATCCGAGAAATGCTGCTCAAACTGCTGGGCCACACCCGTTTCGGCAACGGCAACGTAGCGGTCGAAAATGCCGGAAGATTTCAGGTTGGGCAGTACCTGAAGCATGGTTCTCGACGTCGTTTCGGCAATAGGGTGACCCACCAGCCGGGCGTTGGCTTCGTTTTGAATCAGGTAGCCAAAGTCAATAATCTGGCCCGCCGGATTCCGAATGGCTTCAAACAGAACGATAGGCGTCTGGCAGCCATTCAATACGCTTTGTAAAACGGAGGCCCGCTGTTTGGCCAGCGACTCGGCTTTTTTCTGCTCATTGATAATTGAATAGACCGAAATGATTCGGGTTTCGTCAAGGCGCGAAACCCAGTTGTCCGTAAAATTATCGAAGCCGTCGTACTTGTAGTGGACTTCAAAGTGCTGAGTTTCGCCCGTTTGGAATGCCTCCTGATAGGCAGTCCAGTAAGCCGATTGAACAATGCCCGGAAACAGCGTTCGCATTGATTTGCCGACTACCTGGTCATTGGTCAGGCCTGTATCGGTCAAAATCGTCTGACTGACCCGTACGTACCGGACATCAATCAAATTACCGTCATCGTCGCGAACAGCTTCCAGCACCGACAAGCCATTCGTTACGTTCGTAAGCACACCCTCAAACAGCCGCGCCTGCTCTTCGATCTGCTGGGTCGCCAGATAGATTTGGGTGATGTCGTTGAACGTAGCGACCAGTCCGTCACCAAGTTTACGAATCGTTACGTCGAACCACTTATTTACGACGGAATAGAAATGCCGACCCCGGAAAGGTTCGCCCGTTTCGTAAACGGCTACGTACCGATGCCACAGTCCCAATCGCTTCGTATCGGGGTAAATTGTGGTCAATAACGCGCCGAGGAGGTCTTTTAGCAGTAGGCCTGAAACGGGCGAAGCAGTCTCGTTAGCCAGAATAATCCGAAAATCCTGGAGTTCTCCAGCCTCATTCCGAACCGCTTCAAACACAATAATGGCGCTATCCGACGTACGCAGCACGCCATCGAGCACTTCAATATTTCGCTGTAATGTCCGGGCATCAAGCCGCGCCTGGGTCACATCGGTGAAGAGAACAATGATGTGTTCGGCATCCATCCGCGTGGCCGTCAACGTGAGCAGTTTGCCCATTGCCGGCGAGGGAAGTTCCATCGTCAGCGGCTCACCCGTTTCCAGAACGTTGACGTAAGCTGTTCGCAGACCCGTTGATATAAATTCCGGAAAAAGTACGCTGCTCCGTTGATATAGAACATCCTCCTGCTTGTACCCACCCAACGCCAGTGCCGCCGGATTAATCAGAATAACCTCAAAATCAATGGTTTGACCCGTTTCATCCCGAATGGCCCGCTCAACAGTGATACTATTGGGCGACGCATTGAGCACGCTACTCAGCAATAAATGCTGTTCGGTTGTCTGATCAATGCTTTTCTGAAGAGCGATGTTTTGCTTCTCAAGTACCTCCTCAGTACGTTTCAAATCGTCGATGTCCCGAAGTGTTGCGAAATAGCCATCGCCAATTGGCCGATTCTCAAACGCAAACCACCGATTGGTGGTCGGAATCAGGTGCTGAACATCATAAGGAATCTGTTTTTCCACGACCTGCCGAAGTTGCTCTTCCTGCAAACGCGCATACGGTGCCCGCTGAAAAAGTAACTGATTTGTCATCTCTTCGTGGGTGTGACCCGTGATGGTCAATACCTGCGGATTGTAATAAATTGTTCGGTAGTCGATGATAATTCCGTCTGCGTTGCGTACTGATTCGTAGGCAATTACCCCATGCGGAGACTTGTCGAGCAGGCCGACAAACAGCGTTGAATCGGGCATAGCCGGAGCAGAAAAAGGGGCAGACATGGCAACACAGAAGGGGTAGTAGGGTAAAACTACGGAATTAGGATGAAATTCCTTACGTCCGGTTTATATTCAGTGAAAGACATGCTTTCTCTAAATTTTATTTGCACAACCAACTCCAAAACGCTACTTTTGCACCCACGTTTGACACAACGTACCGATTTCAACGCCGGGTTGGCGGAACCGGTAGACGCGATGGTCTCAAACACCATTGTTCGCAAGGACATGCCGGTTCGAGTCCGGCACCCGGTACATTAACCTCTGCAAAGTTGCTGTTTCTCAGCTCTTTGCAGAGGTTTTTTATTTTTAACGTGAATACGGGATTGGAACTCCGTAGGGTCGGACGGCCGTGGTCTGTCAATAGTACGGTTGCATTTTAGGGTTGATGTCGCCCCGACGGGGCTAAACCCAATCCCGTAGTCACGTTAAACGTTAGATTCTGCACTCGCACGGCGTTCAGGATGGCCAGCATCGCCACGCCCACGTCGGCAAACACCGCTTCCCACATGGTGGCGATGCCACCCGCGCCCAGCACCAGCACAATGCCTTTGACGACGAGCGAAAGCGTAATATTCTGCCAGACGATTCGGCGCGTGGCCCGGCCAATCGCGATGGCGGTGACGATTTTTGATGGTTCGTCGTTCTGGATAATGACGTCGGCCGTTTCGATGGTCGCATCCGACCCTAAGCCACCCATCGCTATACCCACGTCGGCCAGAGCCACGACCGGGGCATCATTTACGCCGTCACCAACGAAAGCCAGGCGTGGCCCGGCCCGGCGTGGCCCGGCCAGTTTTGCTTTTGGAGTTTTGGCTAAGTCGGCTTTGAGTCGTTCGACGTGAGCGACTTTGTCTTCGGGCAATAAGTCACCGTAATATTCGTCGATTCCCACCTGCTTCGCTACGATCTCGACCACCGCCGATTTGTCCCCCGATAGCATCACGGTTCGGATGCCTTGTCTCTGGAGCCGTTTGACCGCATCAGCCGCGTCTGGTTTTACCTCATCGGCGATGGTGAAATAACCCGCAAACTTGCCGTCGATGGCGGTCATGACAACGGTGAAGGGTATTTTCGTCAGCGCTTCATCGAACGATACGTTGAATTTGCGGAGCAGTTTAGCGTTACCTGCCAGCATGGCCTTCCCGTCAACCGTACCTGTCAGTCCGTGCCCGGCAATTTCTTCCACGTTCTCGACCGCAACCAACTCGTAGCCCTTATCCCAGCCGTGGACACGGGTGTATTCAATTAGCGCGGTAGCAACCGGATGAGTCGATTTGCTTTCCAAAGCCGCCGTCAGCCGGGCCAATTCGCCCGCTTCGATGCCGACAGGTTTCACCTGCTGCACGATAAATACGCCTTTGGTCAGGGTGCCGGTCTTGTCCATGACGACGGTTTTTAGCTGCGTCATCAAATCCAGAAATACCGACCCTTTAAACAAAATTCCCTGTTTCGATCCCGCGCCGATCCCGCCGAAATACCCCAGCGGAATCGAGATAACCAGCGCACACGGGCAGCCGATCACCAGAAAGACAAGACCCCGGTAGAGCCAGTCACTGAATTGATAATCAGCCACGAAGAAGTACGGCACGACGGTAATCAGCACGGCCAGAGCGCAGATAATCGGCGTATAGATTCGGGCGAAGCGGGCGATGAACTCCTGCGTGGGGGCTTTGCGGCCCGTGGCCTGTTGCACGAGTTTGAGGATGCGCGACAGTTTGGAATCCTGATAGCGCGTTGTCACGTCCATCTCCACAAGCGACTGCCGGTTAATCATCCCGGCCAGCACCGCTTCCCCTTTTTCAATCGTGCGGGGTACGCTTTCGCCCGTCAGCGCGGCTGTATCGAACGTGCCCGAGGCAGAGCGCATCGTGCCATCCAAACCTACTTTCTCGCCGGGTTTGATCTGAATCACATCGCCAACGGCCACCGTAGCGGCTTTGACGGTTTGTGCCTGACCATTTCTAAGCACCGTTACTTCGTCGGGCCGTACATCTAACAGTGCCTTGATTGAGCGACGCGCCCGCAGAACGGCCGCATCCTGAAACAACTCACCGATGGTGTAAAATAGCATAACGGCCACGCCTTCGGGGTATTCGCGGATAGCAAACGCGCCGAGCGTTGCTACCCCCATCAGGAAAAACTCGGTGAATACATCACCTTTCAGGATGCTGCTCCAGGCCCGGCGCACTACCGGCCAGCCAACGGGCAAATAAGCCACTACGTACCAGACTACCCGGATTGGATCCCCCCAGACCGATTTAAACGAGTCCAGTGCGATACCGCCGAGCAACAGCACGAGGCTAATGGCGGCAGGTACGTAGGTTCGCCACGCCTGATCAGGGCCTTCTTTGAGAGCCACCGCAGCAGCCGGCGTTGTACCGTCTTCGATTCGTTCGACTGGGCGGTACTCCGTATTATCGCCGTGGTCGTGACCGTCGTGGTCGTGTGCCATAGTGTACGTTAGCGTTCAATGAAAAAAGTGAAAATGCCGGGGGCTATCAGAAACGCCGGTCAGGCGTTTCTCGCTCAATGGCCGTGGCCACCATCTTCGTCGCCCCCGGCACTGGCTGACAGAATATCATACGCACCCGCCAAAACCACCTGCGCATCGGCCGCTACACCCGTTGGGAGCGTGACGGCCCGGTAGCCGTTCTGGACCGCACCTGCCCGCACCGGCACGGGCCGGAATCGGTAGTGAACCGTTCCTTCGTGGCTTTCCTTGCCCGCAAAGACAAAAATCTGGCTGCTGTTGCCCGACTGAACCACCGCCGGTTCGGGCAGGGCCGGTTCGGTAGCCGCGCCCGTTTCAATAGCCGCTTTAACAAACGTACCTGGCCTGGCGAGGCCCAGCGTGGAGTCGCCGGGACGCAGTGTGCTGGAGGCCGGATTGTCTAAACTGGCATAGACCTTCACTGTCCGGTCGGGATTGACTTCGCGGTTGATGAGTTTGATGCGCCCCGTGCGTTCGCCCGGTACGCCGACGACGGATATACGTACCCGTTGTCCAACCTGCATCCGGGCCAGATCACCTTCAAAGACAGTCAGTTCGGCCAGTAATCCGGCTGTGTTCATAATCTCGAACAGCACATCATTGGCGGCTACGTAGCTGCCCCGGTTCACGTTAACCTGGGTGAGCGTGCCGCCAATGGGAGCACGGACACTGATAGTACGGGTGATGGTTTCGGGCGTGAGTTTGGCCGGATTCAGGCCCAGCAGGGCGAGTTGCTGACGCAGCCCACCCACCCGCGCCCGCAACGTACCGAGTTGAGCCGTAGCCTGCTGGAGCGTTTTCAGGGCACCCACGTTTTCGCGGCTCAATTCACGCTGCCGATCGTATTCCTGTTGCTGATACGTGAGCTGGCTAACCGTTTCCAAATATTCCTGCTGGATGCGGATAAACTCCGGATTTTCGAGCACAGCCAGCGTTTGCCCCTGCCGGACGGGTGTACCCGCCAGCAGATTCGCCGATTTGAGAATGCCGCCGTAGGGTGTAGCTACCGATACCTGTTGGCCCGGCGGCACCGTCAGCGAACCGTTAACGCGGATCAACTGGCTCATTTGCCGCTGCTCTAACCGGCCTAATTTTACCCCGACGGTCTGGTATTGCGCTTCGGTCAGTTCGATTAAGCCTGCTTCCCCTTCCTCGCCCTCCCCGGCGGTGGTCGAGTCGGTTTTGGCGGTCGACTGATCGGTGGTAGTCGCGTTCTGTTGTTGCTTACAGGCTGTAAGGGAAAGCAGCAAGAGCAGAAAGAAATAGCTGATATTGAGATGAATGCGTGTCATTAGTCGATGCGTCCCAACAAAAAGTCGAGGTTGATTAAGGTTTGATTTAAGTCGTTGAGAGCCGCCAGGTAGCCGGTCTGAATCTCGCTGACGGTGCGCAGGTTTTGCAGCAATTCAACGTAGCCGATTTCGCCTGCTCGGTATGATTTTGTGACCTGCTCCCGAATCAGCGCGGCCTGGGGCAGGGCCGATTCGCGGTAATAGGTCAGGGCCTGCCGGTTTTTCTGGTAGGTCTGAATTGTCGTCGCTACCTCGCCTTCGAGGGTGCGCTGGCGGGCCGTGCGTTGTGCTTCGGCGCGGTCCTGCCCGATGCGGGCGGCTTCGACACGGGCCTTGATCGGTTTGGCAAATACCGGAATCGACACGCCGACCTGTCCGTAGGTGAAGCGGTTGCCGAAGGTGTTAAACTTTTCCCCTTCACCAATGCCTGACGGCGCAAACCCCCGTAGCGATTGGTTGGTCAGACTGAGTACGAAGTCCGGCTTCAACCGGGCGGCTTCCACGTCTGTTTCGCGCCGGGCCACGTCAATTAATCCGCCCAGCAGTGCCAGTTCGGGGTTTTGCGTCAGCAATGACGAATCGACAACGGACAATGTTCGCTCGGTTAGGGGTACATCCGGGATAGTTGGCGGAAGGGGAGAAGCCAGCAGGGTTTGCAACTGCCGGGCCAGAATCTGCACGTCAAGCGCGTTCTGGCTCAGAGCCGTTTGCGCCCGTCGGCGTTGTACGTCGGCGGCTGTCTGTTCCAGCAACGTTCCCTCACCGGTGCGTTTTCTCACTTCCGCACCCCGCGCAATGGCCGCGTACAAACTGTCCTGACTGCGCAGAAAACCGGCCAGCGACTGTACGTACCAAAGCTGGTAATACGTCGCTTTCACCTGCCGGGCCAACTCAGTGCGGGTCAGTCGGCCTTCGGCTTCGGCCCCGGCGGTGCGGGCATCGGCCAGCGAGCGTAAGCCCCTCACCAATGCCGGGTTGGGCAACCGCTGTCCCGCCGTAAATGACTGGTCGAAATAGCGACTGTTGTACTGGCCCATCGTGGTGGCTATGTCAGTTTTACCCACGTCGCCCGCTGTGCCGCGCAAACGTTGCTGGTAGCTGATTGTGAGTTGCGACACCCGCAACAAGGGGTTGCTACTGCTTGCCTGTTGCAATGCTTGAGGTAATGAAATCGCGCTGTTGTCCACCTGAGCCGGATTTGGTCGGTCCACGTTTGGGCGGGCAGTAACTTGTGCATGTGCTATTGGCGGCCATAAATTAGCCAAACCAATCAAGCCAATCAGCAACCAACTCGTTGCGGACAGTTGAACCGGAGCCGTTTCAGGATTTGATTTAGGTTTGCCGAATTTTTTACCAAACCGCCGTTCGATCAGTACGTACAGCACGGGTAACACAAACAGGGTCAGCAATGTTGCCGTAATCAGCCCGCCGATTACGACCGTTGCCAGCGGCTTCTGTACTTCAGCCCCGGCTGAACTCGACAGAGCCATTGGCAGAAAACCCAGCGACGCTACCATCGCCGTCATTAGCACGGGCCGCAACCGCACGGCGGTCCCCTCGAAAATAACCTTGACCAAATCGGTTTCGCCCGCCAGCCGCAGCCGGTTGAACTCGCCGATCAGCACGATACCGTTTAGCACCGATACGCCGAACAGAGCGATGAATCCCACACCCGCCGAAATGCTGAACGGCATATCGCGCAGCCACAGAGCCAGTACGCCCCCGATAGCCGCCAGTGGAATGGCCGAGAAAATAAGCAGCGACTGCCGAACAGAGCCGAACGTCAAAAACAACAGCCCGAAAATCAGGGCTAAGGCTACCGGCACGGCGATGGACAGCCGTTTCCGCGCGTCGATGAGATTCTCGAATTGTCCGCCGTAGGTGACGTAGTAGCCGGGCGGAAACTTGATCCGGCTATTTATTTTTTGCTGTAATTCCAGCACTACGCTTTCCACGTCGCGGTCACGCACGTTGAAGCCGACCTGCAACCGCCGTTTGGCATCTTCGCGCTGAATCTGGTTGGGGCCAGACCGCAATTCCACATGGGCCAGTTGGTCCAGCGGCACCGCCGGGCCGTCGGGTACGGGAATGGTCAGGGCGCGGACATCCTCGATGCTGCTGCGCCCGCTTTGGGCCAGCCTGACGGTGAGGTCATACCGCCGTTCGCCTTCGTAGACAAGCCCCGCGCTTTGGCCGGCAAAAGCCGCCGAAATCGTCTGGTTCACCTCCTCCACGCTCAAGCCATAGCGAGCCAGGGCCTCGCGGTCTACCTGCACCACAATCTGGGGCAAGCCCGACACCTGCTCGACGTACAAATCCGTTGCGCCTGGCACCTTGCTAACCAGGCCGTTGACCTGACCGGCGAGCCGGGTTAGTTCGGCCAGATCTTCGCCAAAAATCTTGACCGCCACGTCTTGCTTAGCACCCGAAATCAGTTCGTTGAAGCGCATCTGAATGGGTTGCTGGAAACCGAATTCTACCCCCGGAATCACTTCGAGGGCTTCGGCCATTTTGGTGGCCAGTTCGTCCATGCTGCCCGCTGAGGTCCACTCGTCCTGGGGTTTAAGAATGACCATCAAATCGCAGGCTTCGATGGGCATGGGGTCGGTGGGAATCTCGCCGGAGCCGATTTTAGCGATCACCTCGCGCACTTCGGGAAATTGTTTTCGGAGTAATCGACTGGCCTGCATGGATTTGTCAATCGTCTGACTCAGCGAACTGCCGGTACGTACCCGCGTTTCAACGGCAAAGTCACCTTCGTTGAGTTGCGGAATAAATTCGCCCCCCAGCATCGTGAAGAGCCAGACCGCCCCGGCCAGCAACAGCACCGACGTACCCAGCACCAGCGCTTTCATCTGCATGGCCCCGCGCAGAAGGGGTTTGTAGCCGCGTTGAAAAACCGCCATCATCCGGTCGGAGAAGGTTGGTTTATGAGTAAGATTCTTGCTTAGAAACAGGGCCGACATCATGGGTACGTAGGTCAGCGAGAGAATAAACGCCCCCGCAATAGCAAACGCCACCACCTGCGCCATTGGCCCGAACATCTTGCCTTCAATACCAACCAGAGCCAGAATGGGCAGGTAAACAATCAGAATAATGATTTCGCCAAAAGCCGCCGAGGTACGTATCCGGCTGGCCGACATATACACTTCGTCGTCCATTTGCTCCTGCGTGAGCCTTGACAATTTGATCAGTCCCAAATGGTGCAGAGAGGCTTCGACAATGATGACGGCTCCGTCCACGATCAGGCCAAAGTCGATGGCACCGAGGCTCATCAAGTTGCCCGAAACGCCAAAGAAGTTCATCATACTAACCGCAAAAAGCATCGCCAGCGGAATCACCGAGGCTACAATCAGCCCCGCCCGTAGGTTTCCCAGAAACAGGATAAGCACGAAAATGACGATCAACGCGCCTTCGATCAGGTTTTTGGTCACGGTGCCGATGGCCCGGCCCACCAGTTCGGATCGGTCCAGAAAGGCGTGAATATCAACACCTTCGGGTAGTGTCCGCCGAATCTGGTCGATGCGCGTTTTCACCCGCCCAATCACGATGTTGGCGTTTTCGCCTTTGAGCATCAGCACTAAGGCGCCCACCGCTTCGCCCTCGCCATTGCGCGTGAGAGCACCGTAGCGCACCGCCGAGCCGAACTGCACCGTCGCCACGTCGCGAATCAGTACGGGGGTACGTCCGCTGGTGCGCCGAACAACGATGCGCCCGATGTCATCTAAGTTGGTCACCAGCCCCTCGGTGCGGATGAAATAGGCGTTGGGTTTTTTGTCGATGTAGGCCCCGCCCGTGTTCTGATTGTTGCGCGATAAGGCGGTGAATAAATCGCCGATACTGAGGCCATACGAGCGCAACCGGTCGGGGTCGATGGCGATTTCGTATTGTTTCAGCAGGCCCCCGAAACTGCTCACATCCGCCACGCCGGGCGTGCCCAGCAATTGCCGACGTACCACCCAGTCCTGAATGGAGCGTAGTTCGGTCGGTGAGTAGCGGGTTTCAAAGCCAGGTTTGGCGTAGATCACGTACTGGTAAATCTCGCCGAGGCCCGTCGATACCGGCCCGATCGACGGTTCGCCGGTGCCAGCCGGAATCTGGCTACGAGCTTCCACCAGTCGTTCGCTGATCTGTTGCCTGGCCCAGTACACGTCGGTTTTGTCGGTAAAAACAATGGTCACAACTGACAGGCCAAACCGAGAAAACGAGCGTATTTCAAGGATTTCGGGGATAGTCGCCATCGTTTGCTCAATGGGGAACGTAACGAGTCGTTCAATCTCCTGAGCTGCCAGCGAGGGACTGCGGGTGATGACCTGCACCTGATTATTGGTAACGTCGGGCAGGGCATCGATGGGAAGTCGGCTTAGTGAATAGCTGCCCCAAATCACCAGGGCGAGCGTAAATAGTCCGATAATCAGTTTATTCTGAATGGAAGAACGAATAATGGAATCCAGCATGATTGAGTCTGAACAGATGACTAAATGGACGGTGCAATGCACAGGCCAATGGCACACGCCAATCAAAAAAAGGCGCGGCTGTTAGCCGTGAACGCTGGGGTATTCAGACCCGGAGTTTGGGGGGTTGCCAGATGGCGGTAAGCGCATCGGACAAAGGAACCGAAACGTATTGAAAGGGCACACTATCTATCGGCATCATTTCGACCGAAGGAATAAGCGAGTAGGTAAAGCGGGGAGCAATGGTAATGGTAACAGCACAGCAGGCACAGGTACAGAAGGGCGTACAGGCGTCGTGTTGATGCGACTGTTCCGAATCGGGGTTCGTAGCCGACGACACCATACTCCTCCACGTCTTCCCACCGGGGGGCAGGGGTTCATCCGCACAGGGCCATAAAGACAGACCAAGCAGATAGATGGACAGTATGATCGTCAATGCCTTCACAGGCGCAAAGGTACGTTGCTGAACTATGCAACAGGTAGTCATAACGGGTTTTGGGCAATTTTTAGATTTGCCCGTCCTGCGAATTGTTTTTTTTTGTTTGTTCCGGTGAGAATTGTGGTAATGGTCGTTGGTATGGTCCGCTTCTGACAGCGCAAAAAACCCGGAATCAGTTCCGGCGCGGATAGTGGGCGGGGTAAGGAGACTGGACGGATAGCTTCGCTGATTCCTACGTAACAAACCGAATAGTTTAATGTCCACCTGCAACCCGCTCGATTCGTAAATGGTGATTATCTTTGACCGTTATGCGCTACATAGTTTATTTAGTTCTACAGTTGTCTGGAAGTTGGATCAGTGACCAGCCATCAGACCTGCCCCAAAAATTGGCGGCAGGTCATCTTCCGGTCGTCGTTGCCGATGTACGCGGAGCAATCCATCTGGTTTATGGTCAGGACTCGACCCTGTACTACGCCACGGCCAGTGGTCAGTCTGCACATTTCAGCCAACCGGTTGCGGTAGCTGTTCTGCCAAATTTAGTAGCTGGTGCCAAACGCGGACCACAACTGGCCGTTACGGATCAGTTCATCGTTATTACGGCGGTAAACCAGCAGGGGGATGTGTTTGCTTACTCCCTCAACAGGGCAACCAACCGATGGTCACCTGCTGTACGGATCAATGATGTGCCGCAAATAGCCAAAGAGGGTTTTCAGGCCGTAGCCGGTGCCGACAAA
>JANPJE010000240.1:0-6776 GCA_031425355.1 Spirosoma sp.
GGTTGTCCTTCACGGATGTTGAGTTGAATAATGCGGGCTGAAATTTCGGGGTAGATGTCCACCTGTTCAGCCGCCAGCAGCGAACCACTGGAGACGATGTCTTCCTGAAGGCGTTTCGACACAACCACAAAGCCATTGACGCTGGCGGGTGCGCCACTACCCGGTCCACCTTTTCCATTGGGTCCGCCTTTGCCATCAGCGCCACCTTTGCCGCCACCACCACCTTGTCCGCCTGATGCGCCGGGAGCAGGGTGCAATATCTTATTGTACACAATTATCCCGCCGAGTACCAGAACGACGAGGCCGATAGCAATCCATCTTTTCACAGGAGAAATTTTTGCAGGAGGGAAATTAGATTTAACGACCAAATGATCGTAATTGTTCGTAAACTACAAAGCTATCAACCTTACTGACTATATCAATTGATAACTGCGCGAATCGGCAGGAGTTTTGCGCTATTTTTCTTTAAAAAACCGGGGAGATATTTTATCCGGGTATCCGTAAAAACACTTAACAAATCAATGGGGTAACCGACTGTCCCAGCCCCCGAAATGTCGGAACCCTCACACGTTAGGAGAGTCATAGGCGTCCCGCTGGAAAGCCCTCTCCTGTTTTTGAAGGGGATTAGAGGTGGTCTTGATGTAGTTGCAAACTTCCTTCTCCGCTAATTTAAAACAACGGAATTTAATCCAACAGCTACTCAATATGGGTACACCTGGCAACAAATGAAGGAAAAATAATACGTACAGAGTTGCAGAAAATACTTAGTACTAAATGGTTATTGTTTTTTTGTGGATTTCCCAAAATTCTTTTATTTTCCATTTAGCGATGAGAAGAGCAAATGACGCAGAAACTCCAGTAACTTAGTGGTATCTTCCGGTTGCCCTGAGGCTATCGGTGCAAAGTCGGTGAGCGAGGGTAAATTTTGCATGAAAAATGTTTGATAATGGGCCGTCTCGATCAGCGAACTGGCCCTTGACCGGGCGAATTTATAGTCCGGTCGATACTCCAGAATGATACCCGCAATACGTCCGCACAAATCCTTATACGGTTTGAACAGTTGCTGGCGGTTATCTTCTGTTACGTGCCGTGTCAGGTAGGCCTTGCTCGATTCCCGAATAACGATGCGGTGGAGTGCGTGAATGTCGATTGCATCAGAAGAAGCGGTGTCTAAGTCCTTTAGCAATATCAATCGAAGAAACCGCTCCAGTTTTTCACACGGATCGGTCAGATTATTAGTCTGAAAGACAAGCTGATACTCAAGCCATTGCCAGTACCAGGCTACCAAATAAACCAGCAGCCGGTGCTTATTCTCGAAATAGCGGTAAATACTGGCTTCCTTTGTGCCCATACGTTCCGCCAATTTTTTGAACGTGGCTTCTTCAACGCCGATGTCATCGAACAGTAAGATTCCTTGCTGAACGATTCGCCGGCCTAATTCCGAGCCTTCAGGATCGCGCAGAAACAGGTGCTCGTTCATACGAATTGTAACCGAATATTCCATTTGTCACTTGCTTAAACCGTTTGAAGAAATAGGTGTGGCAAAGTAAACAATCTTTCATGGATATAAGTTATGTTTGCAAAAAAGATAGTAATGCTATCAAGAAATATTAATCAACTATCATGGCAATTGCACCGGCAATAGAACCGCCACCGTCGCCCGTTCAGCGGCTGTTGCGGCTGTTGGGAAATGAAAGGAAAGACATTGGTTACGTGTATTTGTACGCGCTTATAACGGGCGTTATCAGTTTGTCGTTGCCGCTGGGTATTCAGGCCGTGTTCAACTTAGTGTCGGGAGGACTGGTTTTTAGCTCGGTTTACCTATTGATTGGGCTGGTCATTCTGGGCGTACTGGTAACGGGGATATTGCTGGTGGGTCAAATGAGATTGGTCGAAATTGTACAGCAGCGCATTTTTGCCAAAGCCGCGTTTGAACTTACGTATCGTCTGCCGCGTATTCAGCCTGCCGCGTTTGCAGGCTCTTACCCGCCCGAACTGATGAACCGCTTCTTCGATGTGCTGACCATTCAGAAGGGTTTGCCTAAACTCCTGATTGACCTGACGGCGGCAGGCGTGCAGATTGTATTTGGCATTCTATTACTGTCGGCCTATCACCCTGTTTTTATTGGGTTTGGCTTGTTTACGCTCATCGTTGTTCTGCTAATCTGCTGGCTATACGGCCCTGCGGGGCTGAAAACCAGTTTGAATGAGTCGAAGTATAAATACAAAATAGTTGCCTGGCTTGAGGACATTGCCCGTGATCTGTCAATTTACCGACCTAATACGGCCAGAGATTCGGTTGATTTGCTCGAACCGATTGACAAAATGGACGATCTCGTGGCTAACTACGTAACGTACCGAAATGCTCACTTTCGGATTCTGCAACGTTTTTATTATAGCGGAGTCGCGTTTAAAACACTCGTTACGGGCGGCCTGTTAGTGCTGGGAACCGTACTGGTTGTTGGCCGGGAGATGTCGCTGGGGCAGTTTGTGGCGGCTGAATTGATCATCGTATTGATAACCAGTTCAGTTGATAAACTTGTATCAGGAATCGACACTGTTTTCGATATGCTCACGGCTGTTGAAAAAATTGGCTTTATAACGGATATGCCACTCATGAGTGATGAATTATAACCGGGTCGCCGGTGCGATGATGAATACTCCCAGCAAAATCATTCACAATTAGTTAAAGGATGCTTAACCTATCGAATCAGCGGGTAAACGAAGAGTTGTTTACTCACTATACGCTTAAAACCCTTCGTAAGCTTCCGCAGTCTGACGGTGGGCGAAGGTTGGGCCGCTGGATGTTATTTTTCCTGTTGATCAGTATAGTTGTCATGTTTTTGCCCTGGCAACAGAACATCAATGGCGAAGGAACCATATCGGCGCTGACACCCCAAGACCGGCCCCAGACGATTCAGAACGCGATTGCGGGTCGGATTGAACGCTGGGTAGCTAAAGACGGCGATTACGTAAAGAAAGGCGATACGCTGCTGGTTATCTCCGACATAAAGGATGAATATTTTGATCCGAAGCTGGGGCAGCGACTGAGCGAACAGCTTACTGCCAAGCAAAGCAGTTTGAGCGCGACGAATACGAAAATCAGTGCGCTAAATGCACAGTTGGCCGCCCTCGAAGCAGGTGTCGGGGTAAAACTGGCGTCAGCCCGAAACAAGATTCGACAAAGCGAATTTAAGGTGAAAGCCGACGAAGCCGATTTAGTAGCCATTCGGAAAAATTACCAGATCGCCCTTGACCGGCTCAATCGGTCGGAGCAAATGCACAAAAATGGCCTTATCTCCCTGACCGACCTCGAAAGCCGTCGGCTGAAAATTCAGGAGGATCAGGCGAAGGTGATCTCGCAGGAAAATAAGTTGAACGTATCGCAGCAGGAGCTAATCAACGCCCGGCTTGAGCTCGGCAGTATTCAAGCTGATTTTGAGGAAAAAACGGCTAAAACGCGCTCCGACCGCAGTTCGGCGGAGTCGTATCGGGCCGATGCAGATGGCGAAATCTCCAAATTGCGCAACAAGATCAGCAGTGTCGATGTGCGTCAGGGCCTTTATGTAGTACGGGCACCGCAGGAAGGATTTATTGTACGGCCGCTCAAAGCGGGTATCGGCGAAAACATCAAAGAGGGTGAGTCCATTGCCACCCTTCAGCCGGGTAACCCTCAACTGGCGGTCGAGTTATTTGTTCGGGCCATGGACGTACCACTCATTGAGCCGGGCCGGATGGTGCGGATTCAGTTCGATGGCTGGCCCGCCATTCAGTTTTCGGGGTGGCCCACGGTGTCGGTTGGTACGTTTGGGGGCAAGGTTGCCGTTATCGACGCGGTAAGTAGCGAAAACGGCAAATATCGGATGCTGGTGCGCCCGGCTCAGCCAAAAGGCGACCAGCCCTGGCCCAAACAGTTGCGGGTTGGGTCAGGCGTTTATGGATGGGTGATGCTCGACGACGTACCCGTCTGGTACGAGATCTGGCGGCAGTTGAATGGCTTCCCGCCGAGTCTGAAAGAGGAGCCAAAAGCGGATAAAGGAGCGAAAAAATGAGACAGTTGATTTGGGGTTTGTGGGTGACGGTTTGCAGTTGTTCATGTCCGTGGTTTGTGTCCTCACAAACGGCTCAGGCATCGGCAGTTGTCCAGCCCGACACCTCCATTTTTCCGGCATTGGCGTTTTTTGATATTATCCGACAAAACCATCCAATCATAAAACAAGCCGGTTTATTTGGCGAAGAGGCCCGGCAGTTGCTCGTTCAGGCACGAGGTGCGTTCGATCCTAAACTGGCGTCTTATTATGATCGGAAGGAATTCGGGCCTGACCTCTATTACGACCATTGGCAGAACAAACTGGCCGTACCGCTTTGGGTGGGCGGAGTCGATCTGAACGTATCGTATGACCGAAACAATGGCCGGTATATCAACCCTGAAGAACGGACGCCATCGTCGGGGCTGACCGGGGTAGGAATTAGTGTTCCGGTGGGGCAGGGGTTGCTGATTGACGCCCGGCGCAATGCTGTCCGGCAGGCCCGGCTGTCGCAAAATCTGGCTGAAGCCGACCGGGTAAAGTTGGTCAACAAAACGCTGTTCGATGCTGCCAAGACGTACTGGGAGTGGTTTCTGGCGCATCGGCAGCGGCAGTTACTTACCGAAGGCTACGACTTGGCCAACCGTCGATTTGTGGCCCTTCGCCAACGTGCTTTGCTTGGCGATGCTGCTACCATCGACACAACCGAAGCACTGATTACGGTGCAGGACCGGCTGGTACAGCAGCAGCAGGCCGATGTTGACGAGCAGAATGCCCGTTTGCGGGTCAATACGTTCTTGTGGAACACCGACGGCCAACCCGTTGAACTGCCCACATCGGCATTGCCACAGGAACCGGACTTAGCGGTGCTTCAGGAAACGACCCTGCAAACCCTGCTCGATCAGGCTACTCAACGGCATCCTGAATTGATAAAATTAGATACGAAGATGCAGCAGCTAACCCTCGAAGAGCGGTTTCGACGGGCTATGATTCAGCCGCAGATTCTGTTGAATGCTACGTTGTTAAGTCAAACACCAACCGTCGATGCGGGCTACGACTGGAGCAGTTATTACAGCTTTCGACCACAAAACTACAAACTTGGCGTAGACTTCGTGTTTCCGTTATTTCTTCGTAAAGAGCGGGGGAAACTTCGTGAGGTACAGGTTAAAAATCAGCAGGTTATACTGGAACGCCGACAAACGGGCCGCGACATTAGCAATGTCGTGCAATCGGCTTATAATCAGCTTCAGGCGTTAGCCCGACAAGTGAATGTGCAGCAGCAGGTTATTCAAAATCAGCAGCTTTTATTAAGCGCCGAACAGCAAAAATTTGAGCTGGGCGAGAGTTCGTTGTTCTTGGTTAACGCCCGCGAAACGAAGTTGATCGACCTGCGGATAAAGGGTGAGGAGTTAAAAACCAAGTACCAGAAAGCCATTGCCGAATTGTATTTCGTAGCTGGAACGACGCTTTAGTAGATTTCGGGTTTGGATGGCTGGGATCATGACGTAGCGACTACTGAAGGCACGACGTTTAATCTGTCAACGCTTTTTGCCAATGCGCAGGCGGAGTAATTACGGCCCCATAACCATCAGCAACTCGCTGATCATCATGGCTGTAGCTCCCCAAACACGATACCCCTGAATCTGGTAAAACGGCGCATCGACCATTAATCCCCGCACTTCAATCTGGCTGTCGCCTACGATGGTTTTATCTAAAAGTGTGTTTAAATCCACTTCAATAACGGCTTCGACCTCGCGCGGATCGGGGTAAAAATCGGGGCGGTAGGGCAGCACGCCCACCACCGGCTGCACATAAAAATTACTTGGCGGAATATACAATTCGGTCAACAGCCCCAGCACTTTCACATCTGATACCCGAATGCCCACTTCTTCCTGTGCTTCGCGCAGAGCCGTACGAGTCAGGTTTTCGTCGATACGTTCCATCCGCCCCCCCGGAAAAGCCATTTGCCCGGCATGAACGCCGTCGTATTGGGGGCGAAGAATCAGCGGCAGATAAATTGAATTCTGGTAGGGATAAAAACAGATCAGAATCGCGCTCCGGCGTGTCCGTTCATTAGGCTTGATACCCAGCCGATACCGAGCCGTCGACGCCATTTTTTGATGAGCCATTTCACCCGGCAACGGCTTTTGCAAGCGTCGGCGCAGATCCTCGGTGAAGTTATGAAACGTGGTGTCGATCATTATCAAGTTTGTTGTTTGTTGTTTGTTGTTCGTCGTTAATTTCCCGGAGGAACTACAAATCCCGGCGGGGAACCGCACGAACTACAAACGACAAACCTTATTTATACAACTTAACTAATTGCTCCGCGCATCGTTCACCGTCCATTGCTGCCGATACGATGCCGCCCGCAAAACCCGCTCCTTCGCCACACGGAAACAACCGCCTGACGTCCACATGTTCGCAGGTTTCTCGGTCGCGCGGGATGCGTACGGGCGACGATGTGCGGCTTTCCACACCAATGATCTGCCCATCGTTGCTCAGGTAACCCCGCATTTTTCGTCCAAAATCAACTAACCCCTGCCGCAAGGGTTGAGCAATGTGGTCGGGTAATACGTCGCACATATCGACCGATGCCAGTCCCGGCTGATACGACGTTGGCAGCAATTCACCCGATACGTTTCCATCCACAAAGTCGGCAACGCGCTGAGCCGGAGCCGTTTGTGAGGTATCGGGGTTGCCGTTACTTCCCATGCGGCAGGCCCAGCGTTCGAGGTCCTGTTGCAGCGC
>JANPJE010000241.1:0-10125 GCA_031425355.1 Spirosoma sp.
TTGACGAGCACGCGGTCAATGGTGCCTTGATCGTAATAGCGGATCGTAATCAATTCGAGTCCATCATTGTAGCTAACCCGAAAATCCTGCTTGAGTTGATCCAGTAAGGCGGGCATCCGGTCAGGGTTGTTATCAACGACCACCGAGAAACTGATGGCGGTGTTCTGCATGAGGTTGATTTTGACGCCAGCCTGGGCAAAACGGCCAAAAATCCGGCTTAAATTATCCTCTGCAATGAATGAAAAATCGTTTGGATGAAGCGAAATGAGTACCTGATTGACCTTGAAAATAAACGATGCCACCTGAAGATGACGCTCATAGTTGCCAATGACGGTTCCCGGCGCGTCGGGTTTCAGAAACGACCGAACGTAGAGCGGTATGCTTTTGTTTTGTAGCGGCTTAATGGTTTTCGGGTGGATAACCGTCGCGCCATAATAGGCCAACTCGATAGCGTCCTGATACGTCAGTTTCTCCAGAAGCACCGTTTCATCGAACCATTTAGGATCGGCATTGAGCACGCCTGGTACGTCCTTCCAGATGGTTACGCTTTCAGCATTGAGGCAATAAGCAAAAATGGCTGCTGTGTAATCGGACCCTTCCCGACCGAGGGTCGTTGTTCGCTTATCTGCGGTCTGACCAATAAAACCCTGCGTAATATTGACCATGTTGCCCGTTATGGCTTCGTTTATCAATCGAGTTGTTTCGGTCCAGTCAACTCGTCCCTCGCGGAAAGTCATATCTGTTCGAATCAACTGCCGGGCATCGAGCCATTGTGTTGGTATCGTATTGTGCTGTAAATAAGCAGCTATAATTTGAGTGGAAAGCACTTCGCCTAATGAAACAATCTGGTCGTAGATCTCATCATACGTACCAACAGGCGATTGGTTTAGATAAGTATCAAGATGGGTGAGTGTTTTGTGGACAAGCGTAAAATCGCCGGTAAGGTCGGCCATAATGCCCGTATGATAGACCAGAATAGTGTCCAGATGAGCTTGCACATCATCAACCTGCCGATGAACATACGCCCGAACGAGATCTTCGAGTGCGTTAGTCGTTTTCCCCATTGCCGACACCACCACAACGGCATTCTGGCCCTGCGTTCGAACGATTTCGGCCAGATTACGAACACCAGCCGCGTCTTTTACCGAAGCTCCACCGAATTTGAAAACTTTCATAGGTGTAAAAAAACAGACCGGATTACTGGGTTGACAGGATTAGCGTTTCACTAAAGCCCGTCAACCCAGTAATCCGGTCAAAAATTAATTGATTAAACCGTTACTTCCCGCCCGGTAAACAACAGTTCACGGACCGCTTCGGCAATGCCTTTAGGATCAAAGCCGCATTCTCGGTGCAGCTCAATCTGTTCGCCGTGCTCGATAACCGCATCAGGAATGCCTAAGCGTTTGACGCGGGCCATGTAGCCATGATTAGCCATAAATTCAAGCACTGCGCTACCAAAACCACCCATTATGCAACCGTCTTCAACGGTGAGCACACGGTCGAAGCGATTAAAAATCTGATGGAGAAGTTCTTCATCCAACGGTTTCACGTAACGCATGTCAAAATGAGCAGGGCGGATGCCTTCCTTCGCCAGTATTCGTACTGCCTCGGTAGCATAGTTACCAATGTGCCCGATGGTCAGAATCGCTACGTCTTCGCCGTCGGTAACCATCCGGCCTTTACCAACGATCTGCTTTTCGAGTGGAGTGCGCCAATTAGGCATGACGCCCTCGCCCCGTGGATACCGGATTGTGAAGGCCTGTTTTCCCTGCTGCACCTCATCGGATTGGGCCGTGAACATCATGTTCCGGAGTTCCTGCTCATTCATTGGTGCGGCCACAATCATGTTCGGAATGCACCGCATGAAGGCTAAGTCGTAAGCACCATGATGCGTTGGTCCATCGGCACCGGCAAAACCGGCCCGGTCGAGGCAGAAGATGACGGGTAGTTCCTGAATGCAAACATCGTGGATAACCTGATCGTATGCCCGTTGCATGAACGTCGAATAGATGTTGCAGAAAACGACTTCGCCCTGCGTAGCCATACCTGCGGAGAATGTAACAGCATGTTGCTCGGCAATGCCCACGTCGAAAGCCCGCTTTGGCATGGCTTTCATCATGATGTTCATCGACGACCCCGACGGCATAGCAGGCGTAACGCCAACGATGCGGGAGTTTTGCTCAGCCAACTCGACTAAGGTGTTGCCAAAAACATCTTGATACTTAGGGGGTTGAACAGTATCATAGATTTTTTTCTGAATAACACCTGTCACTTTATCAAACAATCCGGGCGCGTGCCATTTGGTCTGGTCTTTCTCAGCAGGGCCGTAACCCTTGCCTTTCACGGTCAGAACGTGCAGCAGCTTGGGGCCGGGGATGTGTTTGAGGTCATCTAATACACTGACCAGATGGTCGATGTCGTGCCCATCAATCGGACCGAAATAGCGCAGATGCAGGGACTCGAATAAATTACTTTGCTCAAGCAGCGAACTTTTTATACCCGATTGGACCTGTGATACCAACTCCTGGGCGGTTTTGCCCAGTTTATCCATTTTGCCGAGCAGATTCCAGACTTCATCTTTTACCCGATTGTACGTTTGCGAAGTCGTGATGTCCGTCAAATATTCGCGCAACGCACCTACGTTAGGGTCAATGCTCATGCAGTTGTCATTCAATACAATGAGCAGGTTGCTATCGGTCGCCCCAGCATGGTTCATGCCTTCGAATGCTTCTCCTGCGGTCAACGCTCCATCGCCAATTACGGCAATATGATTCCGTTGCGTATTGCCCTGCAACTGCGATGCCACCGCCATGCCCAACGCTGCCGAAATGGACGTGGAGGAATGTCCAACGCCAAACGAATCATATTCACTTTCTTTCCGTTTAGGAAACCCAGAGAGACCTTTATAAAACCGATTCGTATGAAAGCGGTCCCGCCGACCAGTCAAAATTTTGTGCCCGTATGCCTGGTGGCCTACATCCCACACCAATTGGTCGTCGGGAGTATTGAAGACATAATGGAGGGCAACTGTCAATTCAACTACGCCGAGACTGGCACCAAAATGGCCACCGTAAACCGATACGTCGTCAATAATAAACTGACGTAATTCGTCGGCGACTTGGGGTAAGCGGGATTTATCGAGTTTGCGGAGGTCTTCGGGGGTATTAATGGTGGCAAGAAGACTGCCAGGGGTAATCAGCATGGTGGTAGCAGGTAAGCGTCTGTTTTACAACAACACACGTACAAAGTCTAATGTTCTATTGGCAATTTGCCGATAACATTTGAACGACGAAGCTACTACAAATTTTATTAATTATAAAAAATCTAAGCCTTTGTCCGTTCACATACATACGTGGGCGGCAAAGGCTTAGATTTTAATAAGAACTTATGCATTAGTGGGGAGTCATTTAATGATGAAAGAGCCTGACGTTTATAGCCATCAAGTGGACTAGATGCCCGCTAAACACCATTTTTAATTTCGCTGGCTGGCCCGAAAAAGTTTCTGCTTCTCCTCACGGGTCAGGCTTTCATAACCGGATCGCGAAATTTTATCAAGAATCATATCGACTTCATCCTGATCGGGCGTTGAAATAGACGAAGCTGTACCTGCCGACGGCACGAAAGAACTGGTTTGTGCGTTGGCATTACTCCGCTGACGATACGATACTTTAACGGCTGGTTTGGGTTTAAGCAGATTGCTCCATCCGTCCACAACCCAATAAATCGGTCGGCCCAGATCGGTGCCATTCTGTAGCAGTTTAACGTAACAGAAACCCATCAGTGCACCACCAAGGTGAGCCAGATTGCCGCCCGCATTAGAGCCTGCCGATTGAGCAACCGACAGGATAATAAAGAAGAAAACAATGTATTTAATCCGAACGGGGCCAAAAAACAACAGATGAAACGTGTAGTTCGGTAATAACGTAGCGGCTCCAACGGCCACCGAAAAAGCGGCTGCCGATGCGCCCAGCATCCGGGCTGTGTCGGACTGGCTCTGAAAATAAGGCACCAGATTGTACATCGTCAAGTACAACAAGCCTCCGGCAAGGCCCCCCATAATGTACAAGCCAACAAGTCGCCGATTGCCCAGATACTCATCAATCAACCGACCGAACCAGTACAAAAACAGCATGTTATAGAGGATATGAAAAATTTCCTCATGCGTAAAAAAGTACGTGACTAACGTCCAGGGTTTATGGAGAAATCCTGTGACCCCGCCCGGAAGCATCAGTTGCTCCCGAATAAAATAATACACGCCTATGTTCTGCGCCATTGTCAGACCTACTTTCGTCAGCAACAGCACCAGAAATACGACGACATTAACCAATATCAATTGCACCAACGTATTGTTGGGCTTATTGAATTCGCTTCGAAAATCATCGAACAAGCCGCTCATCCCTAATAAAACGTTTTTCGTTGTGAACCCCAGTACTTCACCAGTATAAATGCAAACAACATGCCGCCAATGTGGGCGAAGTGAGCAACGTTGTCGGCCTGCGTCCGATAAACACCCGAATAAAGCTCAAAGGCTCCGTAAAAGATAACGAGGTATTTGGCTTTAATCGGTATAGGTAGGAACAATAAAAATAGCTCAGTGTTCGGAAACAATAAGCCGAATCCCATTATTACCCCAAAAACCGCACCGGACGCTCCTACCATGGGTTCGTCAACCTGATTGGTAAAAATCCGATTAACAATGGTCAGGCTATCCTGTATGTTATTACTATTATTCGGAAAACTCTTAAATTTCTCAATAAACGGCACTAATCGGTCATAATAAGAGCCAGCGTGCTGATCAACAAAAGCCGAAAAGCTATCAAAGCCCGGTTCTATTCGATACGCCTGGACTGTTTCATATACGTCGTGTAGTTCAAAATAGTTTATTCCCGAAAACAGTAATGCAGCGCCTAACCCGGTAAAAAAGTAAAAAAAGGTGAACCGGCGCGGTCCCCAAAACTGCTCCAGCAATGGGCCAAACACGATTAGCCCAAGCATGTTACTGAAAATATGGTTAAGGCCACCATGCAAAAACATGTGTGTCAATAACTGAATCGGGTTAAACTTGTCGGATAAAAACGAGTGCAGGCCAAACTGCTCAATTACAGCATCATTCGTAACCAGAAAAACCAGTACGTTGATTATTAACAGAACGCGAACTACCGGAGAAAGAGAAAACATATTAATTGACTAAGTTATGCTGATTAACCCGATTATCAGCGAAAAAGTCCCGCAATTTTATCTAATGACAAGACAACCGTCACCGGCTCGCCAGTGGGGGTATAGCTTGGGTTGGCTGAGGCAAATAACTGGTTGACCAATGCCTTCCGTTCAGTCAGGCTAAGGCGGTTTACATAACGCATAGCTGATCGACGGGCCAGTGACCGCGCCATTGCCTCAATCTTGTCTAATTTCAACCGGCCGGTATCCGCGCGAAGTTGCGCAAGCAGATTCGCAAACAGTTCTTCTTCATTTTCGCCCGTTATCAGCGTTGGAACACCCCGGATCACAAACGTGTTCGCTCCTAGTTCGTCAAATTCAAATCCCAGACTCATCAGATCATCGCGGAGGTCGAGAGCCAGTTGATAATCGACGGGCATCAGGGTAATCGTTTTCGGAAACAGCAGTTGCTGCGAAGCGCCATTCCGTTTGGTCAGGGCTGCATGAAACTGGTCATACAAAATTCGTTCATAAGCTCGCCGTTGGTCAATCAGTAGCATTCCTGACTTGATAGGAGCCAATAAGTAACGGTTCTGTAATTGAACGATGGTGTCATCGTCAACAAGAACAGGCTCATTAACTTCCTCCGAGCCTAATCCTACCGGCAACTGATTCGCACGACTCCCCACCGTAATCGGTTCCGAGTCTCCAGAACGCAGATCCATTGAAGCTGACTCCGGCTTTGCAGGCCCTAACCAGTCACTGGCTTGTTCAGGTAATTTACGCGTTGGCTGGGTCAGGTCATTAGCCGGAGCATCCGGTTTGGCGACGCCCTCATAGAGCGTGTGCCAGTTATTAACCGATGGTTTTTTTGGTACATCGAAACTACTGCCAGCGGCTTTATCCAGCGAATCAGTACGTGAACTCCCCCGCTCATTAACCGATTGTGGAGCATTTGTTGCCCAGGAAGGCGTGATAGGTCTGGCAGAATTTCGCTCAGGGCCATCTGCGCCCGCCACACGATCAGCCTTTTCCTGCGTTGATGGTGACTTCTGTTCACCCGGACGGGAACCTGTCAAAAAGTTGACGTCCAACTCAAAGTCAAGCGAGGGCGACAGATTATAAACGCCCACCGCTTTCCGAACGGCGGCCATCATAATGGCATAAACGGACCGTTCATCATCAAATTTTATCTCCGTTTTGGTGGGATGAATGTTGATGTCGATGTGTGATGGATCAATGTCAATAAACAGCACGTAAAATGGATGGCTGCTGTCTGGTAGCGTTCCTTCATAGGCACCGACAACGGCGTGATGGAGGTAATTATGCTTGATGTAGCGATTGTTGACAAAGAAGAACTGTTCGTTCCGGGCTTTCTTCGCCGATTCTGGCTTACCAATATAGCCGTGTACCGTTACGTATGGCGTCTGCTCTTCGCAGGAATTCAGTTGCTCGCGGTAACTTTTGCCAAACATATCGACAATCCGGCGGCTGAGTTTACCGGCAGGCAGGTTGTAGATTTCCTGATCATTATGAAACAATGAAAAGGATACTTCGGAGTTTGCCAGAGCTACCCGTTGAAACTCATCGAGAATATGGCGCATCTCCACTGAGTTCGACTTCAGGAAGTTGCGCCGGGCAGGCACGTTAAAAAACAGGTTTTTGATAAGCAGGTTCGTGCCTGGCAGGCAGGAGATGGACTCCTGCGCCTTAATATCGGACCCTTCAATCCGAATGAGCGTTCCCAGTTCGTCCTCAGCACGTCGGGTTCGCATTTCAATCTGGGCTACAGCCGCAATAGACGCCAAGGCTTCACCCCGGAAACCCATCGTGCGGATGCGAAATAAATCGTCGGACGTGCGGATTTTGGATGTAGCATGACGTTCGAAGCTCATGCGGGCGTCAGTTTCGGTCATACCAACGCCATCGTCCACGATCTGGATCAGGTTGCGGCCTGCTTCGCGAATAATCACCTGCACCGATTTCGCTTTGGCATCGACCGAGTTTTCAAGCAGTTCTTTCACGACCGAAGCTGGCCGTTGCACAACCTCACCGGCGGCAATCTGGTTAGCAATCGAGTCGGGCAGTAGCTGAATGATGTTTAACATAACGAATAAAATCTCCTGAGACGGCGGATGATCGTCAGGTACAATATACGAAAATAACCCGCAGGATGCTGGTATAATTCCGTTGAATTATAGGTAAATGGTGCTGTACAAAAAATGCCGTATGTGCAAAACAATAAAGTCTCGCACATACGGCACCTGAGTTCCTAACAAAGAACGTTAGACTTTGATTTCTACGTCGACGCCACTTGGCAATTCGAGTTTCATCAGGGCGTCAACGGTCTTCGCGCTGCTGCTGTAGATGTCCACTAACCGCTTGTACGTGCAAAGCTGGAATTGCTCCCGCGCCTTCTTGTTAACGTGGGGCGACCGCAGTACGGTGTAGATTTCCTTGTCGGTTGGCAGTGGAATCGGGCCGCTTACGATAGCACCCGTTGATTTAACCGCTTTCACGATTTTTTCCGCCGACTTGTCAACCAGCATGTGGTCAAATGACTTCAGCTTAATGCGAATTTTCTGGCTCATTATATTGTGGTTCGTTATATGAAAGTGCCCGCCGAAAGAACCATTTACTCCAGCGACACAAAAAATAGCCAGCGCGTTGGTTTCAACACACTGGCTTAGATTTATCAATTATTTGCTTGATCCCTTTTCTTTAGCTACAACTGTATCGGCAATACTTTGCGGTACAATCTCGTAGTGAGCAAACGTCAGGTTAGCCGTAGCACGACCTGATGACATTGTCCGAAGGTCCGTTACGTAGCCGAACAGTTCAGACAGGGGAACGTCAGCCTTGATCACCTGCGATCCGGCTTTAGTATCCATGCCTTTCATCACACCACGACGGCGGTTCAAATCACCTGTGATTGGACCTGTATATTCTTCTGGCGTCAGTACTTCAACGGCCATGATTGGTTCGAGCAGTTTCGGACCAGCCTGACGGGCTGCTTCGCGGAAGCCCAAACGAGCCGCCATCTCAAACGAAAGCGAGTCGGAGTCAACGTCGTGGTACGAACCGTGGACTAACCGAACTTTCATACCTTGAAGCGGGAATCCAGCTAACGGACCGTTTTTCAGCGATTCGTCAAAACCTTTCTGCACAGCAGGGATAAATTCGCGGGGAATCACACCACCCACAATGCCATTCACAAATTCCAGACCCGGCTGAACAATGCCCGTTTCGTCTTCGCTGCGTGGCCCAAGTTCAAACACGATGTCGGCAAACTTACCGCGACCACCCGTTTGTTTCTTATACACTTCGCGGTGTTCGACGTTTTTAGTAAGCTTCTCTTTATAGGCCACCTGTGGCGCACCCTGGTTTACTTCTACCTTGAACTCACGACGCATCCGATCGATGATAATTTCGAGGTGAAGTTCACCCATACCACGAATGATGGTTTGGCCGGTTTCTTCGTTCGACTCAACTTTGAGTGTTGGATCTTCTTCAATCAGTTTACCAATTGCTTTCGAGAAGTTATCCTGATCGGCCGATTTCTTAGGCTCGATCGCATAACCGATAACGGGTTCAGGAAATACCATTGATTCAAGAACAATCGGGTGTTTTTCATCCGACAGCGTATCGCCGGTTTTGATGTCCTTAAAGCCAACTACGGCACCGATGTCGCCCGCTTCCAGACGGTCAATCTGGTTCTGCTTATTGGCGTGCATCTGGAAAATCCGCGAAATCCGCTCTTTATTTCCCGAACGGTTGTTGAGGATATACGAACCGGACTCCAATACACCCGAATATGACCGTACGAAGCACAGACGACCAACGTAAGGATCAGTAGCAATTTTGAAGGCCAGTCCCGCAAAAGGCTCTAATGACGACGGTTTTCGCGAAATCTCTTCGCCCGTTTCGGGGTTTGTACCAAAAATGCTCTCCTTGTCCATCGGTGAAGGCAACAGGGCCATCACATAATCGAGCATGGTTTGCACACCTTTGTTTTTAAACGACGAACCGCAAAGCATCGGCACGATCTTCATGGCGATGGTTGCTTTGCGAAGAGCCGCTATAATTTCATCTTCCGAGATAGAGGCCGGGTCTTCGAAGTATTTCTCCATCAGCGAATCGTCAAATTCGGCGACAGCTTCAAGGAGTTTTTCACGCCATTCTTTCGCTTCTTCCAGCATGTCGGCAGGAATGGGAACTTCCTGGAACGTCATGCCTTTGTCGTCTTCATTCCACTGAATACCCCGGAAATTAACGAGGTCAACTACGCCTTTAAAGTTCTCTTCTTCGCCAATTGGTAATTGAAGCGGAACGGCATAGCTACCCAGCATTTCCTTCACCTGCTTGCACACGTTCAGGAAATCGGCACCGGAGCGGTCCATTTTATTAACGAAACCCAAACGGGCAACGTTGTAATTATTTGCCAGACGCCAGTTCGTTTCTGATTGTGGCTCAACGCCGTCAACAGCACTGAACAGGAACACCAGACCGTCGAGTACACGTAACGAGCGGTTCACTTCAACCGTGAAGTCAACGTGGCCCGGTGTGTCAATGATGTTGATGTGATACTTTTGTTCCCGGTAGGTCCAGTCAACAGTTGTGGCAGCGGATGTGATAGTAATACCACGTTCCTGCTCCTGTTCCATCCAGTCCATCGTAGCGGCACCATCGTGTACCTCTCCAATTTTGTGGCTTACCCCGGCGTAATAGAGAATGCGTTCGGTTGTGGTCGTCTTGCCCGCATCAATGTGAGCAGCGATACCGATGTTCCTCGTGAAATTTAAATCGCGAGCCATTAGTTTATTTTATACAGAAAGTTATGTAATTCAATAACAGGCAAAAGGTCCCGGTAAGTTCGACAGAACGGCACCTCTCCAAATCAGGTCGCAAAATTACTGAAAGTCAACGGGAAAAGCAATCTAAAGGCAGGTTTTTGTGATCGGTAGCAAT
>JANPJE010000242.1:0-47841 GCA_031425355.1 Spirosoma sp.
CTGTGCGTCTGGGTTTAACGTCAGCAAGTACGAACGGAGGCACTAACCCGATGTTAAGAGCGTTTTCCTTTCATGTCATCTTTATTTTTCTGGAAAAACTGGGGCCGGGCGTATCAGCTTACGTATCTGTTTAGTGGTATTGTCTTACTGATCAGTCTTGTTTTGTTCGTCATTGCCTGGGCACGGGGTTTGAGTAACGTGATCCGGTGGGATGTGCTGAGCGAACTCAACGAATTGCCCATCACGTTTCACACCTTTTCCGATGGCCTTCTCGATTACGCAGTGAACGGGACAGCCTACGCTGTATCGGAGCAGTTTGTGGCGTCGGGAATGCAGGTTCGCCCGGTTGTCGCTACATTGTTTTTAACCGGTGTCTGCCTGGCATTTGTCTTGCTGATGAGTGCCGTCACCCGCTTCGACCGAATCCGGTATCTCGTCAGTATGGCCGTTCTGATTCTTGGGCTGACCTTTTTTCGGTGGGATATGCTCGAAGTGCCCGGTCTGGAAGGCAATTACCTCTTCCTGTTATTGACTTTTCTGTTCGGATCGGTCAGCTACTTTTTTCATGCCTTCCGTCCCGATTATCCGATTGCACTTCGGCTCGGTGCTTTTGCCTTACTAACGGCTGTTATCGCCCTGCTTTTGGGGAACGTATCACCGGTGAAATTCCCCGCGTTGGTCATCGTTAGTTATGGAATGCCGGTTTTGTTAGTGTTCAGTATCGGGTTTATTTTCTTTATTGCCGCCGAAATTATTGCTGGATTAGTTTGGCTTACGTCCGTTGGTCGGGCTGAAGAAAGCGACTTGCCGACATCTCAGCGCAGAACACTTGGTATTCGTAACTTCCTGTTCATCAGCTTTTTGTATTTGCTCAACCTGACACTGATCTGGCTAAAGAATACAAAGTCCATTGATTGGGACGTACTGGCCATTAGCCCGTTTATCCTGTATATAATCTCCGTTACGCTGGGTGTATGGGGTTTCCGGCGGTTGACTCAGCAGCAGGAATCGGTCTCATTTCGTGATGCCGGAGCGTATGTATATTCGGGTCTTGCTCTGCTCACAACCCTCACCATTACGTACGCGTTTGCTACGGCAAATGACCCATTGGTCGAGATGTTTGAAGATGTAATTGTGTACACGCACCTGGCAATGGGCGTATTTTTTGTGATTTATACGCTGATAAACTTCTGGCCGATTTACGGACAAAACCTGCCGGTTTACCGGGTGCTTTATAAGCCGAAACGGCTTGAGTTGAGCCTGTTTCGGGTCGCTGGCGTATTCGGCGTCGTGGTGCTGGTGGCGTCGGGCGGGTTGATTACGTACCGGCAGGGTATAGCAGGCTATTTTAACGGTTTGGGTGATTTATATACGGCTACCGACGAACCGCAATCGGCCAATGCCTTCTATCAACTTGCTCTGGTACAGGAGTTTCAGAATCACAAATCAAATTACGCGCTGGCATCGCTGGCTCTCGGCCAAAATAACCAGACGGCAGCGGCTTTCTATTTTCAACAGGCGTTGCTGAAACAACCGAGTCCGCAGGATTACGCCGGACTGAGCCAGACGTATTTACAAACAGACTTATTTTTCGAGGCCGTCAAAGCCCTGCAACGCGGCATCCGGGCGTTCCCAACGAATGGCGAATTGCAGAACAATCTGGGGTATCTGTATGCCCGCACAAGCGTTGCCGATTCGGCTTATTATTACCTGAAATCGGCAACGGCCAATGCCGGGCAAGCCAACGTACCCGAATCAAATTTACTGGCTTTTTATGCCCGAAACCCCAAAATTCTGGCGGCAGATTCGACACTGGCTACCCGCCCCGACGAATCATCGTATGAGTCGTATCAGGCGAACGCACTGGCGTTAAGATTGGTCGTTCGCGCAGATACAACACAACCCGCCCCGCCCGCCTGGATTACCGGCCAACCGACTAATCAGGGTTTGAGCGTTGGTCGATTCGCGAGTCTTTATAATTACACGTTAGCCAGCCAGCGTAGTGATAGTTCGATAAGGAACGTACTTCATCAGTTGTCTGATGATCCTGTCAATCAGGACTTTACGGATGATTTGCTGCTCGCTCGCGCCGTAGCAGAATACAAGGCAAACAATCACCCGACGGCTTTTGGCCTGATGAGTCAGCTTGCCGAAGGCGATGAAAAGAATGGATCAGTGTATCGGTCTATAACCGGGTTGTGGCTGATGGAACAGGGATTATATCGCAAAGCAGCCGAAACGTTTGGGTATAATTCGGATACGACGTCGATCTTTTATCGGGCGGTTGCGCTGACGAAAGCCAAAGACCCGGCGCTGGCGCAGTCACTTTGGGAAGCGGCCGCGAAAAACGATCCGGCGGTTTCGGCATTGACGCAGGTGCTTTATCAGAAACGGAAACCGGAATCTGATCTGGAGAAAGCGTTTTACGTAACGTATCGATTAGATGACCCAAACCGGGGAGCGTACTGGGAAACCATTCGAGAACCCAGCCTGAAAACTGTAGCGGGCGTTGCACTGACGAACGATTTTCTGGACCAGTTGCAGTGGCGAAATGCACAGTTGGTACTTTCGGGATTGCCCGACGCACCGCAGTTAAGCCCCGTATCAACCTCGCTGAAGAACATAGCCGCTATTCGATTGTCGGCCTTCCGGCGAAGCGTTGGCTCAGCGGAGACAATGGCGAAGAAATTTAGTTTGCCGCAGCACCAGGCTATGCGGGATTACTGGCTCGGACAAACTTACGAACGCACGCATCGAATCGCGCAGGCACAACAGGCCTATAAAAACGCCTTGCAACTGGCTCCGCTGAATGCACGGATCGTTACGTCAGCCGTACAACTTGAACGGCAGCAAAAGCACGTCAGATCGGCCTATGACCTGACGTTGACCCCGCTTTTATTTAATGAAGACAATGCCGAACTGCTGAAAACGTACGTTACTCTGTGCCTCGACTTGAGCCTGTTCGATTATGCCGCAAGTGGTCTGGTGAAACTCCGGGCAGCTACTACTCCCACCGATTATCAGGCGTTTACGGCAACTTATCAGGAAAAATTAGCGTCAATAGAAAAGGACCGCGAAAAATTCATGCAATGATGTAGTTTTAACAAAAACTTACATTTCCTCTACATGAGCAAGACTCTCACCTGGACCAAAGAAGCCTTTCATCGAACAACGACTCTTCTTGATAACGGGCAGATGGTTGGTCAGATGAAGCGCGAGAGTGTTTTTGGCCGGGATGTTGAGGCCCATCTGAACGGCGTCTATCTGCTGTTCGACGTAACGGGTTTTATCCTGCATTCGGTCAACATACACGACTTGACCAATAACAAACAGATAATTGGTCATATCAAATTCAGCTTTGGCAAACGGGCTGAGTTGCAACTAACTACCGGAGAAACCTACCGTTGGAAACGCCACAATATGCTTATGCGCGATTGGGATATGATTCGCGAAGGGAACGGGCAAACCACTGACGAAGAGGTCGTTAATTATTCACTCACACGCCGTTTTTTCACCGATCAGGGCGACATTTCTATTGAAACTGAAGTTCCCAACGCTGATATAGTCGTGCTAACGGGCCTTTTTATCCGTAATTATTTCCAGCGTCGCCGTCGGGCGGCCGCCGTCGCTGCCAGTTAATCCACTGATTATGAACATTATTGAAACCCACGATATTGCTAAACGCTACGTGATGGGCACCGAGGTCATTGAAGCCCTCAAGTCCATTACAATCACGATACAAAAAGGCGAGTACGTTGCATTCATGGGACCGTCGGGTTCGGGGAAGTCCACGATGATGAACATTATCGGGTGTCTGGATTCACCAACGTCTGGTCAATATGTGCTGAATAGTCAGGATGTGAGCGGCATGGGCGAAAACGAACTGGCCGAAGTACGGAACAAGGAAATCGGTTTCGTGTTTCAGACGTTCAATCTGCTGCCCCGCCAAAGCTCACTCGAAAACGTAGCGTTGCCGCTTATTTATGCCGGTTTTAATAAGGCCGACCGCACCGAAAAAGCGATGCTGGCCCTTAAAAATGTAGGTTTGGAAAACCGTGCCGGTCACCGCCCAAATGAGTTATCGGGTGGTCAGCGGCAACGTGTGGCTATAGCACGGGCGTTGGTTAACAACCCGAGTATTTTACTCGCTGATGAACCAACGGGCAACCTCGATTCAAAAACGTCCTACGAAATTATGGATCTTTTCGACCAGATTCATAGCAAAGGAAACACCGTAATTATGGTGACCCACGAAGAAGATATTGCCGAATATGCCCACCGCATCATCCGGCTTCGCGATGGTTTGGTTGAAAGTGATCGCGCCAACGCGAATATCCGCAAAGCGAAAACGCTGTTGCAGTCCGTTGTTGGTGAATAAATGTACCGGTGGGCTTTAGCCCGTGATTTGTATTTATAACTTAATCACGAGCTGAAGCCCACCGGTACGTTAATCAACCTAACTTTATTTTCTTCCCCGATTCGGCAGCTTGATAAATAGCCTGCAACAGCTTGACATCGCGCAAACCCTCTTCGCCTGTAATGTGGCTGGGCAACATTTTGCCGTCAAGCAAATCTTTGCAGACACCATCCATGTGGGTAGCCTGGTGGTTCACGATGGGCATCTCGATTGGTCCTTTGCTAGTGCGTCCTTTCAGCGGTCCGTAACCAAACGCGGGGGATAACTCAAACCACCCTTTTTCGCACGACGCATAGAGCCGTTCGACCCCCGCCGTATAACTGGTGCTCGAATTAGAGACGGCTCCACTCGGAAACTGAAACTGCCAGAACAGCGTCTCTTCTACATCTTTGAATTTCTCCGGTTCGGTTTTCGGCGAGAACTGTGCGGTTACAGAAATCGGTTCTTCGCCCGTTACGTAGCGGGTTCCCTGCACCGCATAGATGCCCACATCCATGAGCGGTCCGCCACCAGCCATGCTTTTCTTCATCCGCCACTGAGTCGGGTCGCCAATTCGAAAGCCGTCGCTGCTTTCAACGAACTTGACGGCCCCAAATACTTTCTCCTGACCAAGTCGCATGATTTCTTTGGTAAACGGCTCATAATGAAGCCGGTAACCAATGGCTAACTGCTTATTCGCCTTCTTGCAGGCGTCAATCATATTCTGGCAGGCCTTCGGCATAATCGCCATTGGCTTCTCACAAATGACGTGCTTGCCGGCTTGCGCTGCCCGAATAACATACTCTTCATGCATTGAATTGGGCAGTACAACGTACACTACATCAATGTCTTTGTTGTCGGCTATGCGGTCGAAGTTCTTATAATCATAGACGTTTTCCTTTGGAATGTTGTACTTCTGCATCCACTCGGTGGCTTTGGTAGGCGTACCCGTCACGATCCCGGCCAACCGGCAGTTTTGCGTTAGTTGCAGAGCCGGAGCTAACTGGTTTTTACTATAACTACCCAAACCGACCAGCGCGACGCCTAATTTACGGCCCGGTTGAAACAGTCCTGAATTGTCGGGTTTAGTAATCAACGAATGAATTCGGTCAAATTCAGTTTGATGAGACAAGCCGTCCGCATAACTGAGTAAGGGTAATGACAGAGCCGTTGCGCCTGCGCCAAGATTGCGTAGAAAGGTTCGTCGAGAATCGAGTTCGTGTTTTTTCATGAGTAATAGGTTAGAGAAACTCCGCAGGACCTGGAGAGAACTGAAAACTACATCGGAGTAAATAAAAAGTACCGAAGCTGGCTTTTCTACCAACTTCGGTACGACGCTATTTTGCGGTTAAGTAGAAAATTTATGCCAAACCGATCTGTATTTCGGTCACGCAGTTCGTCAGGTTTTCAAAATCAACAACGGTGTAGATCTCACGAACGCGGCCATCGTTCTGATAACCATCCCGGTAAAGTTGAGCAAAGAGCGCATCATATAACTCCCCAAAATCACTCCAGAGGCCAATATGAGTATAAGCCAAACAGCGAAAGGCGGGAAAAACCTGATACGTAAATCGATCGGACGAACCACCGGGCTGACGAATAGGAAGCCCGATTTCCAGTTGAAACTCATTGGTTTCGTCGCCGTTGACGCCAGTATAAATCCACTGAATTGGACCAATACTGTCGAGGCCAAGCCGGTCAGCCTCAGCGTATAGGCCCTCAGCAACATGCGGGTAATGCTGCGATAATGTTTTCATCGTGGCACGAGTTGTGAAACTAAGAGCCATAAACGGTTGCGTTTCCTTTGTCTGAAGCACATTTTCGGGGATCGACAGTTGTGTTGTCATGGTTTGTTAGGAATTGGTAAATGACTACAACAAAGATCAACGCCCTAAGTGACAGCCCTATGTCAGTAGCGTTCAGGCCGATTTTCCAACCAATACAGCCTGTCTTTTCTGTTGTACAGCGAGCAGAATTATAATCACGCCGAGAGCAATAGGGAACGAGCCAACGATGGATAAAGAGCCATCAGTACCTCCGGGTCTCATTAACAGGATGTATGACAAGCCACCCGCAATTACAACGCCCAGAAAATAAAGCACTTTGCCTGAGAGACTGATTGTTGACGACACCCCCGATTGCAGAAACGAATACATGGCCTGCACTGCCTGGATAAAGGCGTACATCATAGCCCAGAAGCTTACTGTTCCCAGAAAACCATCCACATCACTTTTGGCTGAAACGATTATAGCGATTCCGAAACCTGCATCCGACAAACTTCTCAATAATTCCCAGATGTAGTTTCGATCTGCCCGCAGATTTGCGAGGGCATAAATGAGGCCGCAGATACCGGCTACAACGACCAAACCACCAATCAATTGGGCATAACCACTCGTTAATTCACCTATAAATAAAAACAGGCTGATGCCGATTAAAACGTAAAGGACCCCTCTGGACAGCAGAAGCCACCAGTGTTTTGTCGGATTTGAGTTTTCCATTTTGTTGAGATGAAAGTAATTAGACGTTAAATTGACGTTCCTGATTTAGATTACTGGTGAGATGGTCAATGATGATTTGGCCCCGCTTCATGACTGACTTTCAACTGCCGAACGTCGCCCTGTTGCCAGGCATCAGCACCGGGCAGAATGGCAGGCGTCGGGATATCAGTCCGATTTTTCCGCTTCTCATCGTTTGATACGTTAAACCGTTTATTCCGGTCTGCTACCAGTTCCGGCCTGGTTTGTCCGTCTTTGGTAAAGCCCATCATAATCATCGGATGGCCCACGGGAAGGGTTAATTCGCGGTCGGTGTGCCAGGTATGAAACGTTTTTCCATACGTAGATACTAACTTTTCCATCAACTCATGCTCGGCGACAAGCGGAATACCGGGCGCAATTAGTTGCCCCGATTTCACCTCGTGAACATGACTGTGCCAAAGTTTCTTTTCTTCGTCGGGCAACGTCTTGAACAGCTTCTCCGAGACTATGTATTCTACACCCATTATTTTGGCGTTTTCGCCGTTGCCATCATAAATAATGCACTGAGTCAGGTCTTCATTAATGGTGGAACAGTAGTGATGCGCTTCCATCTGACCGTCCATTTGCCCATTATAAAAGTGAAACCCATCCAGATACATGTTGAGTTTTTTCAGGGGCGTTTTCTCCTGAAGCACATCCGCGCCGGTTTCCAGGGTTGTTGTTTTCGCCGTTTTCTCACCACCCGGCGACTGAACATTGGATGACGTATTGCTGCCTCCGCAACTATAAAAGAGTAAGCAGACTATTGGGGCAATTACCCATCGGGATACACAAGCCTTCATAAACAAATGAGTTAGAAAACGTGACCAGTTCGCTGGCAGATTAAGTTTTCTAAACGGATGTGCTACGTCATTGTTTCTGTAAATCTCGTTTAAGTAGGCTATGGTTTTAGTCTTAATCAGCCTTTAAAACGAAGCGAGCCAGTCCTTTCGGAACTGGCTCGCCTATTTTTAGCTGTTGATGATAAATCTTAGAAAATATATTTGTTCTCGGCAATCATGGCATCCGCAATCTGACGGCGAGCGTCTTTGAGGTTCATGGGTTCAATTTTTGTGAACCGCTTCAATCCCATTAACATACCGCGCAGCTCGTCACCTTCGGCAAAGGACGTAATCGCAGCCCGACCCGCGTTATTCACCTTTTCAACGGCTCCGTGCAGATACACCAAGGCCATTTGTTTCTGCAACGTAACGGCTTCTTCACCTTTGATACCGATGAGTTTTTCAACCCGCAGCAGAACAGATTCGGCCACGTAAATCTCGATAGCCATGTCGGCCACGTTCATCAGAATTTCCTGCTCGTTGGAGAGTGTCATCATGAACTTCTGAACGGCAGCACCCGACACCATCAGGGCAGCTTTCTTCAAGTTTCGAAGCACTTTCTTCTCAGCCAGAAACAAACCTTCCTCTTCGTCTGATCCAAAATCAGGAATCGACATGATCTCTTTGGAAACGGCCATTGCCGGACCCATCAGGTCGAGTTCGCCTTTCATGGCCCGCTTCAGAAGCATATCCACGACAAGCATCCGGTTGATTTCGTTGGTGCCTTCAAAAATCCGGTTGATCCGGGCATCGCGGTAGGCGCGGTCCATTGGCGCATCGGCCGAATAGCCCATGCCGCCATACACCTGTACGCCCTCGTCAACGACATAATCCAGAACTTCGGAGCCATGGACTTTCATCATCGCGCACTCGATGGCAAACTGTTCGAGAGCCTTCAACTTGGCCTCGCTGTCTTCCATCCCGTGTCCTTTCAGGTCTTCGATCAGGTCGTCTATATTTTGACCGGCGCGGTAAGACGCTGTTTCAGAGGCATATACTCTCAGAGCCATTTCCGCCAGTTTGTGCTTGATCGCTCCAAACTGAGAGATGGCGGTTTTAAATTGCTTCCGCTCGTTGGCATAGCGAATGGCGTTATTGATAACCTCTTTCGAGCCACCAACGGCTGCAATGCCTAATTTGATCCGGCCAATGTTGAGAATATTTACCGCAATTTTGAAGCCATTCCCCCGGTCAGACAACAGGTTTTCGACCGGCACCTTGCAATCGTTGAAGAAAATCTGCCGGGTGTCGGAGCCTTTGATACCCATTTTGTGCTCCGGCTCATTCATGGCAATACCCTCGTAACCACGCTCAACAATGAATGCCGATAGGTTCTTATCTAATTGGCCGGTGCCGTCGTCAATTTTGGCAAAAACAATGTAAAGGTCAGCAAAGCCACCGTTGGTAATCCACATTTTCTGACCGTTCAGAACGTAGTGTTTACCATCTTCGGTCAGTACCGCTTTGGTTTTGCCAGAGTTTGCATCTGACCCTGAATCGGGTTCTGTGAGGCAATAAGCGGCTTTCCACTCACCACTGGCAAGTTGGGGAAGGTATTTTGACTTCTGCTCGTCGCTGCCATAATACACGATGGGCAGCGTACCAATGCCCGTATGTGCCGATAAAGCCACCGAGAACGAATGACCTGCGCCGGTCACTTCGGCCACCAGCATAGACGTATTGAAGTTTGTGCCGAAACCGCCGTATTGTTCGGGTACAGAAGTGCCTAACAGACCCAATTCGCCCGCTTTGTCCATCAACGACGAGATTAGGTCGGTTGATTTGGCGTTGTCAATTTCGTTTAGACGCGGCCATATTTCGCGCTCCAGAAACTCGCGGCAGGTGGCCGCAATCATTTGCTGCTCTTCAGTGAACTCTTCAGGGATAAAAACCTGCGATGCTTCAGTCTCTTTGATCAGAAATTCGCCACCCTTAATGGAAGCTTTTGGTTCTGTCGCAATCATATCGAAATGGGTTTATTATGCTTGCATACTAATTCGTTAACAAAGAAAATCATTTCAAAAGTAGTATGCAAGCATACTAATAATATTTTTATAATAGATAATTTCGCACCTTATTTCGACGAACGATTCGCCGTTTGACGTGAAGATCCGGCTATTTAAAAACCAACGTACGGGTTAGCGAACACCATAAATTTGTTCGCTAACCCGTACGTTGGTAATATGTATTGAAGTGTCAACCAGTTAGTTAAGTCGCTCAAAAATACCGGCAACGCCCTGTCCGCCACCCACGCAAGCCGAAACCATACCATACTTTTGATCGCGACGGCGCATCTCATTGAGCAATTGCACCGACAATCGTGCCCCGGTTGAGCCAAGCGCATGACCTAACGCAATGGCTCCGCCATTTGGGTTAATTTTGGCGGGGTCAAGGCCCAACTCCTGAATGACGGCCAGCGACTGAGCCGCGAACGCTTCGTTCAGTTCAATCAAATCAATATCATCCTGTTTCAGGCCGGCTTTTTTGAGTGCTATTGGAATAGCCGCTACCGGCCCGATACCCATTATTTTAGGTTCAACGCCTGCCGTAGCATACGAAACCATTCGGGCAACCGGCTGTAAATTCAACTCATTCACCAATCGTTCCGACATAACAACTACGAAAGCGGCTCCATCCGACGTTTGCGATGAGTTACCCGCCGTAACCGATCCACCGGCAGCAAAAACGGGCTTCAGTTTAGCCAGGCCTTCCGCACTTGTATCCTTACGCGGGCCTTCATCCTGAGAAACGGTCCACTCACGGGTTTTCTTTTTACCGCTCTCCGCATCAAAATACGTTTCACTTACCTTAATGGGAACGATTTCATCAGTAAATTTTCCGTCTTTTTGGGCAGCTAATGCGCGCAGATGCGATTGAAAAGCAAACTCATCCTGCGCGTCGCGGCTGATATTAAACTGCTGGGCGACCTGCTCGGCTGTTAGTCCCATGCCAATATAATAGTCGGGATGCGTTTTGGCAATTTCATAGTTTAGGGCTGTCTTCCAGCCCATTACCGGCACCATCGACATTGACTCTGTCCCTCCGGCAATGATGCAATCGGCTAAACCGGAGTGGATTTTAGCAGAAGCAATGGCAATCGCTTCCAGTCCTGACCCACAGTATCGATTTATGGTCATTCCGGGTACGCTATTGGGTAATGATAGCAAGGCGATATACCGGGCAATCTGCATTCCCTGTTCGGCTTCGGGTACAGCATTACCAACAATCAAGTCTTCAACGCGAGCCGGGTCAAGGGTCGGGACTTGGCTTAATAAATGCTTGATAACTTCGGCCGCCATATCGTCGGGGCGGGTAAAACGGAGTCCTCCCCGTGGGGCTTTACCCACGGCAGTACGGTATCCGGCTACAATGTATGCGTCCATAAAAAGCGATGTTGTTTTACTGGTTAAGCAGGAAACTTAGAACAATAACTTATTTTTTAGGCTAATAATTACAAACCTACATAAAATTGTTATGCAAGCATACTACCTGAACTGGGATTTTTATGATTGCTATAATTGCGATACGTTGATAGCAAAAAAGCCGCTCTCACGAACGGCTTCAATTCATATTCGGTCAAAAAAATCATATAAATCTTGGTCAGAAATGACGATCACCCGCTTCACGTTTACCCAGCATTACGGCCCCAACCATGGCTACCAGAAACAGGATAGAAGCCAGTTCAAAGGGCAGGATATAATCGCTGTACAGTAGCTGCCCAAGTTGCTCAACCAGTCCGGTTTTAGCGTTAAACGTGGTTGGGCTAAAGGTAGGCACCTGAGCACTTTTGGCCCGGAAAATAGTAATGAGCATGACCATCAATACACCGCCAACAACAACTGATGCCATTTTAGTCAGATTCGTTTTCGATTCTTCATCCTCTTTCCGTAGATTAAGGAACATAATCGTGAACAGAAACAAAACCATAATTGCCCCGGCATAAACGATGATGTTGACCGCCGCCAGAAACTGAGCGTTCAGCAGAATGTAATGGCCTGAGAGACAGAAGAACGTAGCAATCAGGGCCAGAACGCTATAGATTGGGTTGCGGGCTGTTACGACACCAATCGCGCTAAACAGTGTGAGCACAGTCAAAATTAGAAACAGGTAGCCGGTTGGCGTAAGGCCCTTGAAAAAAGTAAGTGTCTCGGTCATAATTGGTAGTCAGAAATGGTCAGGAAATTAGTCAAGTATTGTCAGAACCATTTTCGACAATACTTGACTATGTATGTCTATACCTGACGCTGTTTATGTAGCGGCTCGTGTCAAACTTGGTTCGGTAGGCGTTGTTTTTACTTCCGAATTAGCAACCCGGACGTACCGGTCGTCTGCTTTTTCAACCAAACGCTCTTTACCATATATGACCTCGTCGCGTTCCAGAAAAACTGGCACCATACGGTCGTGGCGAAGGTAAACAGCCTGTTTTGGGCAGGCTTCTTCGCACAAACCGCAGAAGATACACCGCAACATATTGATCTCGTAAACAGCCGCGTACTTCTCTTCGCGGTACAAATTTTCTTCCCCCTTTTCGCGCTCAGCGGCCACCATCGAAATAGCTTCGGCAGGGCAGGCCACCGCACACAAGCCACAGGCTGTACAGCGTTCGCGGCCCTGTTCGTCACGTTTCAATACGTGGTGACCGCGATAAATTGGGCCGAGGTATTTTTTTACTTCAGGGTATTGAATCGTCGGCTTTTTGCGAAAAAAATGTCGGATAGTAATGCCCAGACCACTAATAATAGCGGGCAAATACATCTTTTCCGCCATTGTCATCTCCTTATTGCTGACTTGCTTGGAGCGATTGGTTAGTTGCATAATCGTTTGTGATTCTATCGGGGTCGGTGGTGATCTTTTGCGCTACACAAACGATACGTCAGACCCTTTGCGGAACAGCTTGTGGTTGTTTTGGGGTACGAGCCATTGACACAACGGCCATACCAATCATGACAAAAGCAATTGACCAGGTGGCATACTTGAAATCGTACAGTAAACCAGCGCCGGTAATTACTACGTTCAATATGGCTAACGGAATAAGTGTTTTCCAGCCCAAATTCATCAATTGATCATACCGGAAACGCGGTAGTGTCCAGCGAACCCACATGAAGAAGAAGATGAAAAAGAAGATTTTGCCGAAGAAGAAGACCGTACCGATAGCCGTTGCCACATTGTGGCCAGCTATCACACCCAACCCTTTCTCAAGCGCAGCACTAACTTCAGTCATGAAGGGATAGTGAAATCCGCCGAAATACAAAGCCGAAATGAATGCCGACGAGACAAACATATTGATGTACTCGGAGAACAGGTAGAAGCCGAGTTTCATCGAACTGTATTCAGTATGGTAACCACCAACAAGTTCGGTTTCGCACTCGGGCAGGTCGAAGGGTGTCCGGTTGCATTCGGCGAAAGCGCAGGTCAGGAAAATAATGAAACCAAGCGGTTGCGTGAATATGTTCCACTCAAAAAAAGTAGCCTGCTGGTCAACAATAGCCCGAACCGAGAGCGAACCGGTCATCATTAAGATCGCAATCATAGAGAGGCCCAGCGCAATTTCGTAACTGATATTCTGCGATGCCGCCCGAATAGCGCCCAGCAACGAGAACTTGTTGTTAGAGGCCCAGCCGCCTACCATAATGCCATACACTCCCAGCGAGACAACGCCAAAAATATAGAGTACGCCAATATTGATTTCAATGGCCTGCAGCGGTATAGTATAATCGCCAAATTTTATACTGTCGCCGAAAGGAATAACTGCGCTTGACATCAGCGCAGTGAGCATGGCTAAGCAAGGTCCAAGGATAAACAGCCATTTACTGGCCTGTGAAGGGATAAAATCTTCTTTGAAGAACATCTTTCCGGCGTCGGCGATGGGTTGCAAAAGACCCCACGGTCCTGCCCGGTTGGGTCCAATACGGTCCTGTAGAAAAGCGGCCACTTTCCGTTCCGCGTACGTGGAATAGGTCGCAATGAGAAGCGTTATCCCAAAAATCACCAGGATAATCAGTCCTTTAACGAGTAATACAGTTAGGTCCATTTTAGCGTGGTGTCAGGTTCTTAAACCCGGCACGTTTGGATGGGTATCGGGTTCTTAAACCCGATACCACGTTGTTAATTTTCATTTGCCGATGGCAACGTTTTTGCGAAACGTTCGGGCGGTAATTGCTGAATAGCCAATTGCGACGTATCGCGCTCATCGTGGATTGGCTTGTAATCGGCAGCCGCCAGCCGTTGTCCAAAGCTGGGTTTAATGGTGTCGGCCCGGTATTTGTTGGCCGAAATCACCGAGCTGCCCGAGATTTTTGTTGGTCCTTCAATTGTCCAGTCGCTGGTTTTTTTGGTTTCAAAACGGCACGTGTTACAGATGAACTCCGTTACCTCGTTCCATTCGTTTTTGCGGGCCGTTACACGAATCACTTCATCGCCCCGATACCAAAGCGTAACTTTCCCCGAGCAAGTCGGACAATTGCGGTGCGCATCAACCGGTTTCGTAAACCATACCCGGTTTTTGAAACGATACGTTTTATCTGTCAGCGCGCCAACGGGGCAAACGTCGATTACGTTACCTGAAAAATCATTGTCGACCGCTTTCTCGATATACGTACTAATCTCGGACGCATCACCCCGGCCCATAACGCCATGAACCCGTTTATCTGTAATCTGGTCAGCCGTGTAAACACACCGGTAACACAGAATGCAGCGGGTCATGTGCAACTGGATATACGGGCCGATATCCTGCTTCTCAAACGTACGGCGGTCTTCTTCATAGCGAGTTGTTGCTTTGCCATGATCGAACGCGAAGTTCTGCAAATCACACTCGCCAGCCTGATCGCAAACCGGACAGTCGAGGGGGTGATTCAGTAGCAAAAACTCGACCACGCCATTGCGGGCATCAATCACCTGCGGGCTGGTTTCGTTTTCAACAACCATGCCATCCTGAACACCCGTTAAGCACGAAGCGACTAATTTTGGCATCGGGCGCGGATCTTTGGTCGACCCGGCCGCTACCCGGACCAAACAGGCCCGACACTTACCACCGCTGCCCTTTAAAGGCTCATAATAACACATGGCCGGAGGAGCCACCGCTGGGCCAATCTTGCGGGCGGCCTGTAAAATGGTCGTTCCCGGCTCCACCTCGACTTCAATTCCATCAATAGTGACCTTTAATAATTGCGGCTTTACGTCTTCCATATATAGTAGAGTGCGACCGTGAGACCGCAAAATCAATCATTATTAGGCGGCTTTGCAACCGCGTTACGTTATACCAATGCCATTTCGCCCCGGTAAACAGCACCGGGTTGGGTAGCTTCGGTCGGGTTGTCGATGTGCCACTGGAACTCATCCCGGAAATGTCGGATAGCGCTGGCAACAGGCCATGCAGCCGCATCGCCAAGCGGGCAAATGGTATTTCCTTCAATTTTTTTGGCTACATCGACCAGCAAATCAATGTCCTGCTGATGCCCGTGACCGTACTCAATACGATGCAGAACTTTCTCCATCCAGCCCGTTCCTTCGCGGCATGGGCTGCACTGACCACAGGATTCATGGTGATAAAAACGGGAGAAATTCCACGTGTTGCGTACGATACAAGCCGTTTCATCAAAAACGATAAACCCACCCGAACCAAGCATCGTGCCCGTCAGGAACCCCCCATCCGATAGTGATTCATAACTCATCAGCCGCTTTTCGCCATTCGCCAGCGTGAAGGCCAGATTGGCCGGAAGAATGGGAACGGATGAACCACCCGCAACAAGGGCTTTGAGTTTATGTCCCGGCCGGATGCCACCACACCACTCATCGGCATAAATGAAATCCTCGACCGGAACGCCCAGTTCAATTTCATAAACGCCCGGTTTGTTGATATGGCCCGAAGCAGAAATTAATTTAGTGCCCGTACTGCGGCCGATGCCAACGCCCGCATACGCGTCGCCCCCATTGTTGATAATCCAGGCGGCTGTAGCAATGGATTCGACGTTATTGACAACGGTTGGCGACTGATATAAACCTTTTACGGCTGGAAAGGGCGGTTTGTTACGTGGGTTGCCGCGTTTGCCTTCCAATGATTCGAGCAGGGCAGTTTCTTCACCACAGATATACGCTCCTCCACCCGGCTGCACAACCAGTTCAAGGTCGTAACCGCTACCGAGAATATTTTTACCCAGAAATCCCTTTGCTTTCGCTTCAGCTATGGCTTTTTCGAGGATACGTATCACATACATTAACTCACCCCGCACATAAATAAAGGACTTATTGGCCCCAAGCGCGAATGACGAAATAATCATTCCCTCGATGAGCAGATGGGGAATGTTTTTCATGAGATAGTGGTCCTTAAATGTGCCCGGCTCTGACTCATCGGCGTTGCAGACAAGGTAACGGGGAACACCTTCCGGCTTAGCCAGAAAACTCCATTTCATCCCCATCGGAAACCCGGCCCCGCCCCTTCCCCGAACACCGGCCTTCTTCACTTCCTCAACAATGGCCTCGGGTGTCATCGTTTTGATAGCTTTCTCAACGGCCGTATAGCCGCCCTGCTTCCGGTAAACATCGAAGGTTTCGATGCCGGGAACATTGATATGTTCGGTTAATATTTTAGTAGCCATGGGGGTTATTTCGACAGTTCGTCAATGATTTCGTCCACGCGCTCGTTGGTCAGGTTCATATAATACTGTTCCCGAACCTGAAACACCGGACCCATACCGCAAGCGGCCAGACACTCCACTTCTTTAAGCGTAAATTGACCGTCAACGGTGGTTTGGCCCGTGTCGATGCCAAGCCGTTGCTTCAAATGAGTATATACTTCCTCGCCCCCCATCAGGCAGCAAGGTCCCGTCCGGCAATACTCGATTACGTGCTTACCCACCAGATTGATGTGGTACATGGTGTAGAACGTAGCTACTTCATATACTTCAATCGGTTGAATATCAAGTAATTCAGCCACGTAGTCCATGCCTTCGGGGCTGGTCCAGCCTTCCTGTTCCTGCAATAAATGGAGCAAGGGCAATAGGGCTGATTTTTGTTTCCCTTCGGGATAGTTGGCAATAATATCCGTCACCTTCGCCAGTCGCTCCGGTGTGAATTGTACGGCGGGGTTAGCGTCAGTTGTCATAGTTTACAGCAGGTATTCATCGTCAAAAACTTCATCCCAAGTCAATGCGGCTGGTTCAAATCTATCTTTGCGAGATAAATTCATCTCGGCTTTAGCTCCCTCAAGGGCAGCCTCACTATTATGTAGCCAAACGCTTTCTATGTACTGTTGATTAAGCGATGGCATGTATTCCTGTAATTCTTTGATTTCCTGTCTTGCATTCACTATTGTTCGTACCCAACTGGTGCTACGCTTTTCGGGTTGATACTTCCATTTGAGAATATGAACCATTAACCGCCGTAGCTGACTACTCAATGCGTGCCGTTCGGCTCGTCCCATAGCTTCATACAACTCATTCAATCCTTCCTGAGCCTCCTCGTAGTTATGCTCGTCGACCAGCCGACGAATTAAATCGACTGTGTCAAGATGAGAAGTTGTAACTAATTCTTCCCAATCGACTTTCATGGCCAATTGTATTTAAAGTTATGCATCCAGCTCTCCGGCAATGACGTTCATGCTGCTCAGAATCACAATGGCATCCGATAAGGTCAAGCCCGTACACATTTCAGGATAGGCCTGGTAATAAATAAAGCACGGACGCCGGAAGTGTAGTCGGTACGGAGTGCGGCCACCGTCACTAATCAGGTAAAAACCTAACTCGCCATTACCGCCTTCAACCGCGTGGTACACCTCACCAACGGGCGCGTCGATTTCGCCCATCACTATCTTGAAATGATAGATGAGAGCTTCCATGTTTTTATAAACTTCCTGTTTCGGAGGCAGATAATACTGTGGAGCATCGGCAAAATGTGAGCCTTCAGGTAAATTGTCGATGGCCTGCTGAATGATCCGCAGACTCTGCCACATCTCCTCGTTCCTAACCATAAAGCGGTCATACGTATCGCCACTTTGCCCAACCGGAATGTCGAACTCGAAGTCCTGATAAGAGGAGTAGGGATTCATAACCCGCACATCGTAATCAACACCGGCAGCTCGTAGGTTTGGACCAGTGAAGCCATAACTCAATGCCCGTTCCGCCGAAATACTGCCCACATTCACGACGCGATCCATGAAAATCCGATTGCGGTTGAACAAATTTTCAAACTCGCGCAACACTTTCGGGAAACGAATGAGCAATTCTCTGATTTTCCGAATGGCCGTGGGTGAGAGGTCGCGTTCCATGCCACCAATACGTCCCATATTGGTAGTCAGTCGTGCCCCACAAACTTCTTCGTAAATCTCGTAAATGTGTTCGCGCTCCTGGTATATGTACAAAAAGCCAGTAAATGCACCAGCATCTACACCCAGAATCCCGTTACAAATGAGGTGATCGGCCAGGCGGGCCAACTCCATCATAATGACCCGAATGTACTGCGCACGCTTCGGTACGTCAACGCCCAGCAACTTCTCAACCGTCATGTGCCATCCCATATTATTAATGGGCGATGAACAATAGTTCATGCGGTCAGTGAGGGTGGTAATCTGGTAAAATGGTCGACGCTCAGCGATTTTCTCGAACGCCCGGTGAATGTAACCAATGGTCTGCTCGCTCGATACAATTTTTTCGCCGTCCATTTGCAACACGTTTTGGAAAATACCGTGCGTAGCGGGGTGGGTTGGGCCGAGGTTGAGCGTTGTCAACTCGTTAACGTACTGAACCGGGCCGTTATCATTTCGGGCCGGAACATTTTTCGGGGCTATATCGAGTTCTTCAGAAACCATAAAACAAAGTTTTATAGTTACAGAGTTGGAAAGTTGAAAAGTTACCTAATTGTCAGATAACTATATAACTGTATGACTCTACAACTTTATGACTACTTTTCTACCGTCCAAACAGGGCATCAATTTTATCTTCACGCGTACCATCTTCGAGCGGATACTCTTTGCGCATGGGATGGTAGTCCATTTCTTCCATATTCAAAATTCGGCGCAGATCGGGATGGCCGTCGAAGATGATCCCAAACAGGTCAAACGTTTCACGCTCCATCCAGTTTGCACTGGCAAAGAGCGAAATAGCCGTCGGAATGTGAATATCATCTGCTGACAGATAAACTTTTACCCGCAAGCGAAAATTGTTGGTCAGGCTGTGCAAATGATAGACAACGCAGAACTCTCTCCCCGGTGAATCGGGATAATGAACGGCTGTAATATCAGTGAGGAAATCGACCTTTAACGTTTGGTGATCTTTGATATATTTGATCAGCGGAACAATCTGCTCCCGGCTGGTCGAACACGTCAGCAAATCATACGGATCATCGAAATCCGTAACCGATTCTCCAAACTGATTCAGTAGGATCTGCGCAACTTCTTCGTTGGTCAGCATTATTAATGAGTGAATGGATGAATGAGCGGGTTAGTGAGGGGTGTAAGAGCCAGTTTGCTCATTCGTCCGCTCACGTATTCCCTATTTACTGGATGTTATACGAGTTCAGCAGCTTCTGATATTCATCGGTATTACGACGGCGCAGCGACTCATTTTTAGCCAACTCCTGCACCTGCATCACGCCATCCAGAATTTGTTCGGGGCGGGGTGGGCAGCCGGGAACATACACATCAACCGGAATAATACGGTCAATACCCTGCAAAACGCTATATGTATCGAAAATGCCGCCACTCGACGCGCAGGCACCAATGGCTATTACCCAACGCGGTTCGGCCATCTGCAAATAAACCTGCTTGACAATAGGCCCCATTTTTTTTGCAATTGTTCCAGCTACCAGTAGCATATCTGCCTGACGCGGTGAAAAACTTGGCCGCTCTGACCCAAAGCGGGCCAAATCATAGTGCGAAGCCATCGTTGACATGAACTCAATGCCGCAGCAGGAGGTAGCAAAGGGCAATGGCCAAAGGGAATTGGCACGGGCAAGCCCAATAATTTTATCGAAGGAAGTAGCCGAAAAACCCGGTCCGTCATAACTTGCCGGGGCCTCTGCCAGCTTAATGTCTGTTGCCATAAAAAACGCTGTAGTTGCTTACTGTAACAACGAATAAATATGCTCTAAAATTCATTCAAGACGCTATTCCCACTTCAAAACTCCTTTACGGATAACGTAGTAAAAACCAGCCAGCAACAGGCCCATAAACAGAACCATTTCAAGGAATCCGGTCATACCTAATCCTTTGAAATTAACGGCCCAGGGGTACATAAAGATGACCTCAACATCGAAGAGGACGAATAGGATCGCAATCAGAAAATACTTGATGGAGATTGGTGTGCGGGCATCGCCCTGAACGGGAATCCCACACTCAAACGGGTCATCTTTCTTTTGGCTGTTGCGTTTTGGCCCAATCGAGTGCGTAACAAGCATTGTTGTTACAATGAAACCAAGAGCCAGGCCGAGCTGAATCAGCACCGGCAGATAGTCGGCCGGAACGTAAGTAGCATTCATACAAATAGTTGAAAAGACTTATGCAAAGGTAGCGATAAAACCAATAAGCTCACGCTGGCAGAGAATCGTTAATGTAGGTCAAAAAGACAACAACCTACTGCTTTTTCAGCCCTTGTAAATACGCTCTCTACACTCGCTAAAAAGCAAAGGCCCCTTCGGAAGAAGGGGCCTTTGCTATAGGTCTTAGACCAGTTACCTATCGGTTGATAACAATACGCCGGGAAATATCAAAGCCAGCCGAACGCACCCGAATCAAATAAACGCCTTGAGATAAGCCCGACACATCAATGGCTTTCCGCTCGTTAAGCAGCGGAACCTGGCTGGAAAAAAGCTTTTGACCGCTCAGTGAAAATACGTCAACGTCGGCATCCTTAAGATCTTCAATCGTTTCGATCGTAACGGAGCCGGTAGCTGATGGATTTGGGTAGATGCTCAAACCACCGTTGGAGCGGTCAAATGCGAATGCCTTCGGGACGCTATAGTCTGAATAACAGGTTAGATTTGGTCCGTTATTCAGTGCGAACGTAGTGTTAGCGCGGGCTGAATAGTTTGCTGAAACGACTACTTTAACGACCGCACCCGTTTGTGGAATGATTTCAGCCGCCCGTCGCCAGTCGAATAAATCAGGCTGTCCCCCCGTTGGCGTGGGCAATACGGCTTGCAAACTATACGCTCCTATTTGCTCAATACTCGGCACGGGTACTTTAGGCCGTACCGTCAGGTTTACGATCGCTGGCTGGGCGGATTTGCACCCATACATGTTCACCGCCTGCAGTGAATAGGCACCTGCCTGACTTAGCGTAATGGCCTTGCTAACTGTATTTGTGGTGCTGAAACTCCAGATTCCCGTGCTGTTAGCCGATGTATTGGCGACCAGCGATAACGTAGAGTCAGCGCAGATTTGCTGCTGGTTATTAATCGCCTGACCGGGCTGACTGGCCCGTGATATTGTTGGCGTAACGGGCTGAATGGGGGTTCGGACGTCCAGAACCGGCGATAGATACGTATTGCCAACCCGATCTTTCAGGATGGCCCGATAAACGCCCGGTTGCGTAACCGTAATGTTTTGGGTCGCTTGCCCCGAACTCCAAGTGTATGATTTATATAGACTGGGCAAACCAAGTGTAAGGCTGTTGTTTGCTGTGCCACACGTAACGTTAATAGTTGGTTGCGGTAGTGGGGGCAACGGTCGGGAACTGGAAAAGAAAACAGCGTTCAGACTTGCAAACCAGGCTTGTGCCAAATCATTCAGCCCTTTGTCGCCTGGGTTGTTCGTTGCGCGGTTGCCAAAGTGAACCGCATCGAAGCGAGGAACCTGAATGTTATCGGTGAAGGGACCGGCAAATACGTTGTTATTGTACGTATTGATTACGTCGTTCTGAGCCTGAATAATGTCCTGACTTACCCGACCTTCGTTAAAGGATGATCGTGCCAGCACCCAAGCCGGGTAACGCTCTGTATCTGCACGGGTTTTGTTGACCAAATACTGCATATCACCCGCATAATTCTGTCGGGTAGAATTCAAGGGAAAATTGTCGTTTTCGCCTTGTTGCCATAACACTGCACGCAAACCCTGAAGCGAACAATAGTAGCGCAGAGCAATCACTAAATTGGCGTATGGCATACCGGCCGGGAAGTTTTCGTTGGGTGTGCCCAACGCGAAAATGTTCTTCGTAATCTTTCCATCAGCACTTTCCTGCCAGTTTTTGATAGTCGTTCCCTGCCAGGCAGTATTGATGAACAGAACCGGAACATTATACTGTTTTACAATTAAATCCCCTAAATAGCCCCAACACCAGGCACTCTGCCCGCGTGGACCAATTAATGACGTAGCGGTCAATTGCTGAAAAGCGGGTGTTGGCGGATCGTTCAGTGAGTTGGCGGTGGTGTTATCATACGAAACACAATTCACCCGGTCATCCGATGCACCTGTCGCTCCAAAACCCTGAAATCCCTGCGCATTAGACTGACCCGTAATGATGAACACTTCGCCAATACCAACTTTACGCACGACATCGGTGCTTATGGCTGTACCACCAACAAAAGCCTGAACCTCAAGGCGATACCAGCCACCTTTCGCCCGGACTGATCCCTGAAAAAATCCGCCTTGTGGGTTTCGCTGAATCGTAACCCAGTTTGTATTCAATCCCTGACCTGTTTCTTCAGTCTGCACGCGGGCCTGAACACTGTCAACAGGTTGGTAGAGACTCCCTGATAAATAAATTGTGCTGGTATTATCATTCTCGCGCTGGAAAATAGCCCGGCTTTCTGGATAGGTAATTTTGATTATCTGACTGGGGGTTTGGGCTGATAACTGTATGGATATAGTCATCAAACCAAATACCAGAAGGCACTGAAGATAATAGCGATTGCTCATTTGTTGTTATTCAATAACTCTTGTTATGGGTTCCCGCAAATGTTTGCGGAAACATAAACTACGTGCAAAATCCTAACCAATTTCAAAACCTCATCAGTCACTTATAAGGCCGATGAGGTTTCCCGGTAAAATGCAAATTTTACGCTGATATCTATGATTAAACGGTCTATTCAGATTAATATTACAATCCCAGAATAATTCGCTTTGAAACGTCAAAATCCGCTGACTGAACGCGCAGTATGTAGGAACCCGATAGTAAACCGGTCAAAATAAGCTGTTTACGCTCATCGAATGAAGGAACAACTGTTGTCAGAACCACTTCGCCGGTCAGTGTATAAATCGTGACAACTGCGTTCGTTAAATTCGCTTGTGTCTCCAGAATTAAAATCTTATCAGGATTAGGATTAGGGTAAATGCTCAACCCTTTAGCCGACAAATCGACAGTGAACGTAACAGGGGCTGATGGCAGTGAGAAACATGTTAATGTCTGCGAATAGACGATGGACGAGCGAGCGGTGTAGGCGCCGGACTGATTTGCTTTAATAATAGCTGTTTGTGCCGCAAGCGAATCACTTCCGTAACGCCAGCGAAACTGAGTGCCATTTGTTGAACTTACCGCCTGAAGCGTGTAAGTACCAATAACGTTAATGGTTGGTGGAGGAGGCAACGGGCGTAACTCAACGGCAACGGTGCCAGCCTGTGCCGAAACACACCCATTCACATCCCGAACTTTGGCCGTATATGTGCCTGCTGTGCCTGTTGTGATTCGCTGGGTAGAGTCGCCGGTACTCCAGAAAACGGTGTATGGACCATCAACGCGCAACGTAGCTCTATCCCCTTCACAAATAATTGGCGATGGAGCGGCCAGAATGGTTGGAGTAACCGGTAGTGGATTGACTTTTACCGCTACCACAGTTGAGAAGGGCGATAGGCAACCGTTCTGATCGCGGGCCTGCACCGCGTAATTACCGGATGTTGTCACGGCAATGTCTTTGCCAGTTTGCCCACTCGACCAAATTACATCAATCGGGCTATCAGCGGTTAGCGTAACGCGGTTCCCGTCACAGAACGTAGTAGCTCCGCCAGCACTGACCGATGGTGTTTGGGGTAAAGGATTTACTGTAAGCGTAACAATATCTGATAGTTGTGAGGCACAACCAAACTGGTTCGTGGTGCGAACGGCGAAATTGCCAGACTGGTTAAGTGTAAGACTCTGGCTCGTTTGGCCGGTTACCCATTGATACGAGACATCCTGAGGTGCGGTTAGCGTGATATTTCGGTCTGCACAAAATGTTGTTGGTCCGTTGGTGGCGATGACCGGTTTGGCGGGTACAGGATTCGCCGTAACGGCAATGGTATTCGATTGGGCCGACGTGCAGCCATTTTGATCGGTTACTGTCAGAAAATAAGCCCCTGAATTGCCGATGCTGACAACTTTGTTTTTCTGTCCGTCGCTCCAGTTGTACTGCACATTATCGGAACTGGCCCGAAGTGTTGTGTTGTCACCCTGGCAAAATGTTGTTGGTTTTTCATTGGCAACGGTTGGGGTAGGGGGCAGTGGGTTTACTGCAACATTTAGTACGTTTGAGTTGAAGTCGCAGCCGCTGACGTCCCGATACCGGACAAAATAGGCGCCTGCAGCATTCGTAGAAAACGCTCTCGACGTGGCAACATTGGTATTATTCTGCTGATTAATCCACGTTACGTTGTCGTAATTGGTTGTTAACGCCAAGCTACTCCCAATACATACCGAAGGTGGGCGATTGTCGACAACGGCAGCCACTGGTGCATCGGATACACGCACTTGACCGGAAAAGAACGTATTACCTGAGGCATCTTTTATTTTGGCCCGATAAACACCTGCGCCTTTGGTTATGCTACTACCCGATTCGCCCGATTCCCACTGCACAGACGGGTAATTACCATTTACTGTGAGTGTCAGGTTGTTGTTAGACGCGCAGGCAACCGAGATGGTAGGCGTGGGAGCCGGAGCTACCGGCGTTGAATTTTGAAAAAACGAATCATTCAGGCTGCCATTCCAGGCATTGGCTACTTCAACAAGTCCATTAAAGTCGAAATGCAGTCCTTCTTCTTCATTAAGGGGAGGGCGTTTGCGGGGGACTTGGATGCCGTCAGTAGAAGGTCCCGCAAAGACGTTGGCAGTTGAGCTAACGACTTGATCCTGAGCCGCTATAATGGCCGGATCGACACCGCCAATAAAATCGCCATAACTAACTTTCGAGACAACCCACGACATGTTTTTGGCGTAGTCCTGCCGGGCCTTACCAATAACAAACTGAAGGTCACTTACGTACTGAGCTGTCGATGTATTGATTAAATTATCAGTTTCCCCCTGATGCCAAAGTACGGCCCGTAATCCTAGCGTATTGGTGTAAAATTGCAAAGCAACTTTCAGATTACTGTAAGGTTGACCATTTGTGTATGCACCACCGGGGCCGAATGCGATGCCGCCTTCTGGGGCACTATCCCGCCAGTTGCGAACGAATGTACCCGTGAAGGCCGCGTTGAAGAACATTATCGGTACGTTCAGACGCTTCACCAAAAGATCGCCTAACTGTCCCCAACACCAGCTTCCTTCGCCCCTGGGCGCGATTGTAAATCCGGGAGAATTATCAAGTTGTGTGAAAACGGGCGTAGGTGGTTCATTGCTGCTATAGAGATAATTCACGCTATTAACCCGGTCGTTAAGTGGGTTGGGGGCATTCTGGTGAATGCCCTGCGCATTGGATTGACCGGCAATAATGAATACCTCGCCGATACCTACACGCTCTATAGTCGTTACGTTGCCTACCTGCTGATCGCCACTCATACCTCGAACGTCGAGGTTATACCAGCCGCCCAATCCGGTTAAATCACCAGCATAGACGCCCCCAGCCGGATTATCCTGAATAGTTCGCCAATCCGTAGTGGTTCCCTGTCCATCGCGGGCTTGTAAACGAGCTTCTACGCGTGTGATGGGGGAGGTGTAATATCCTGTGATCCGGATAGTTGCCTGGTTGGTATTGTTTCGCTGGAGAACCGCCCGGGTTGTTGGAAATGAAACCTGAATTTGAGCTATTGCTAAAAGAGGAAGCAATAAAATAAAGGCCGTACCTATGGCTACGGAAATGTATTTCATAATCGATGAGTGAGCGACTAACCAGGCCAGTTATTTATAGATAGCTACAAGTGCTATTAAACTGGCTCTGGAGTCGTAAGATTTTGCCAGATAATATCTTTTAATTCGTTCAAACCAAGTTGGCTGACTGCTGAGATGTAGGCAACAGAGACTTTCTTGGGTAAATTATCTTTAAGCTGCGCCAATGTATCCTCATCGACCGCATCGATTTTTGTGATAGCCAGCAAGCGGGTTTTATCCATTAACTCGGGATTAAACTCTCGTAGCTCATTGAGTAGCGTATTGTACTCCTGTCGAACGTCCTCGCTGGTAGCCGGAATAAGAAACAGCAATATCGAGTTTCGTTCTATGTGCCGCAGGAATCGAAGTCCCAGACCTTTCCCCTGCGACGCCCCTTCGATAATCCCGGGAATATCGGCCATTACGAACGATTTATAATCCCTGTACGCTACGACCCCTAAATTAGGGACAAGGGTTGTAAACGGATAATCGGCAATTTCAGGACGGGCTGCCGACAGAACAGACAGTAAAGTTGATTTGCCGGCGTTTGGAAAACCGACCAATCCTACGTCGGCCAGTAATTTTAACTCCAGCACAACCCATTCCTCCTGACCGGGTTCGCCCGGCTGGGCATAGTCGGGAGCCTGTTGTGTTGGTGATTTGAAGTGGTCATTTCCTAAACCACCCCGCCCGCCCGGGAAAAGAATTATTTCCTGACCCTCTTCCGTTATTTCGGCTAATTTTTCGCCTGATTCGGGATTACGGGCGATTGTACCAAGCGGTACGTCTAAAATTACATCTTCGCCCTGACCACCACTACGTCGGCCACCTTCGCCTGCTACGCCGTGGCCTGCCTTAACGTGTTTTCGGTATTTTAAATGCAGGAGCGTCCAAAGCTGCGAGTTTCCTCGCAGAATAATATGGCCTCCCCGGCCACCGTCTCCGCCATCAGGACCGCCTTTTGGTGTATGCTTTTCCCGACGGAAGTGAACGGACCCCGCTCCTCCCGCTCCTGAACGACAATTTATTTTTACGTAATCGATAAAGTTCGATGAAGCCATAATAAGTAGTTACCGCACCATCGACCCATCAATTTGACGACAGATTTCCTGAAAAATGCTGTCAATCTCACCAATACCGTCAATGGCTGCGAGTTTCCCCTGCTGACTGTAATAATCAGCTACAGGGGTGGTTTTGTCATTGTATTCTTTAACCCGTCGTCGGATCAATTCCTGATTTTGATCATCGGGCCGGCCGGAAGTTTGCCCCCGAACTAATAAACGTCGTGTTAACTCCTCACTATCGACCACAAGCGCAATCATGGTTGTAATGGGTGTCTGATACTCATTTAACAACTGATCAAGCGCTTCTGCCTGACGTACCGTACGGGGAAAACCATCAAATATAAAACCCGGAGCCGACTGATTCTCCCGCAGTTTATTATCAATCATGCCGATTACTACTTCGTCAGGCACCAATAATCCCTGATCCATCAGTTGCTTGGCCTTCAATCCCAGTTCTGTACCGGCAGCGATTTGTGATCTTAGCAAGTCGCCTGTCGATAAATGAACTAAGCTATACTTACGAATTAAATTTTCACTTTGGGTACCTTTCCCGGCACCCGGTGGGCCAAACAGTACAAGGTTAAGCATACGGCGATTTAGGGTAGTGTCGTTTTTTCAGAAAAATGCGCCCGCAAAGTTACAATACCCAATGAGAATATTTGCTGTATTTGCTGACAGTAACATGCTTTATTCTCTAAAAACGAAAAAAGCGCAGGTATCAAACCTACGCTTTTTTACTTGTAATGATGGAATTCTATTTTTTAACGGCTGTTTTCTTTTTAGCAGGTGCTTTTGAAGCGGGTCTTGCCGGAGCTGACGTTGGCGCAGGTTTTGGACCTTCTAATGCCTTCTTTACGCTTTCATCATTTGGGTCAATAGCCAGTACCTTGTCAAAATATTCTTTCGCTTTCGCGTCGTCCTTTTTCAACAAACTGAACCCTGCCAATGCTTTGTACGACGTTATCAAATAGCGTTTGTAATCTGTTTTGTCGGACGAATCAGGAGCAACGGCTTGCTCAATGAATTTTTCATAGAGTGGCCCCGCTAAACTTGCCGCCTTGTCCTGGTCTTTGGGATAAGCATAATAATTAGCTCCCGCCCGATAATAGTAAGCCAATGGATACTTTTTCCCATCTGCTTCTATTTTTTGTGCCATCTGTGCAAAAGCAGAATCTGCCCGAATGTAATACTCTTGCTTTACCTGACGAATCTGCGCCGTATCCATCGGAGCCGCCGTGCTATCACGACCAACCCGAGGAGCATACTGATAATTAGAAAGACCTAACCACAAAAAGTCATTGTTTTGTGGCTTCTTATCATTCTTAATTGTCTTTGCATAATAGTCAGCCGCTTTATCGTACTTCTTGTTCTTGTAATACTTCTCGCCGATTTCACGATACAGATTCTCTGTTGTATCCTCAGGAGCTGCTTTCTCCAGATTGACAATGCCTAATGAATCGCCTTCCGGAGTCCCTAATTGGCCCTGAGCACGGCCCAAATACTTGTAATCGTCATAGATTACTTTTTGAGGAGCGGTTGAGATAAAACGATTCAATGACTCAACAGCCTCGTTGTTTTTGCCTAAAGCTGTATAAGCCCAACCATACATCCGGTCAATAATCGGGTTATTGATTTTTCCTTTCAATTGATCCAGGTAAGAAGTTGCTCCCTGGTAATCCTGTGCCAAAAATTTATAGCGCGCTACGTCGAGCAGTAATTCAGGATCTGTCGTGCCACTTTTCTGTACGTACAGTTCATAGTTCTGGGCGGCCGCTTTGTAAGCACGTGAATTCGCCAGAGCATCAGCATACGCACGATACGTAGGGGCGAATTCAGAATCACCCTGAATAGCCAGTTTGAAAAATTCCTGCGCTTTCACGTAATTTTTGCCACGCAAATACAACCGGCCAATTTTATAGTTGGCTTCGGCCAGAGTAGGCGTGATGGCGAGGGCGTTTTCGTACTTTGTGATGGCATTACCGCCGTCATTCTTCAGAAAATACGCATCGCCCATGAGCATCTCAATCTCAGCGTTTTCGTTTTTCTTATCCTTCTCGTCGGCAATAGCCAACAGCCGAAGAGCTTCGGCAGCATCACTCTGCTTTGGCTGGTCTGACAACGTGTACATCTCGGCAGAACGTATCAAAACATCCTGATTCTTGCTCTTCGTTTCCTTAACGGCATTGTCAATAAGTGACTTAGCCGCAGCTCCGTCGCTCTTTGCCAAAGCGACTCCAGCCAGACCGATGTTATTCAACTGATTTTTACCGTCAGCGGCTGCTCCTTTTTCAAAGGTTGCTTTTGCCTTGTCTAACTGGCCGCTTCTCAGGTAATAATAACCCAGATAGAATTGATTATCAGCCGTCGGCGCGCTGGTGGCTAACTGCGTTAGCGTTTGCCCTGCCTTCGTATATCGCTCAGCCTCTACGTCTTTCAAGGCTGTTTGGACGTCCTGCGCCAGTAAGGGGGTCGTCATTGTCGCCCCAACGAACAGGATGGTCATCAGCGATTGCTTCTGGTTGTTCATCATGTAGTTTAAGTTGGAAATTAGGGAAAATAGTTAATGCCTATAAAACAATCTACAAATCTAAAAAATTGCGGCCAAATCCAAAAAACTTACTTATTTCGTCAGATTAATAACTCTATCATACCGAATCCTGGGCCAAAGACCCAATTTACGAATGATTAACGAACCAGCGTCTCTGGCAATATAATTGATCAGCCCCCCTCCTAATCCGGGGTGGGTTTCGCGACTCAATATATACACAGGTCGCCGTAGAGGATAACGCTGCATCCCTAAATCCTCCTGAAACGGTTGAAAATAATCATCCCGTTTCATTGGATTTAATTTGTCTGATACGCCCATCACCCGTAAATCCTGGGCCAATTCAACCGAGAGCGGTTCGTCGCTATCGCTAATCCAGTTAACACCAATGAAACCTAACGCCGATGGATTCTTACGAACAAAGTTGATAACTTCCCGGTTTGAGCGGGTCGTGAAAATGCGTAGGTTTTTAACGTTTTTAACCTTGAAGGTGTTTAAAACAAACTCCAAATTACTGGAATTATTATTATCGAACACCAGCGTGATCGGCCCTGATTGATTTCCACCCTTCAGCTGCTTCCAATCATTTGTCTGACCATCGAACATCCGCTGCAACTCGGCCATTGTGATCAGGCTGTCGGTGTTTGCCTTGTTGATAATAAGTGCAACGCCGTCGGTAGCAATTTTTTCGGTTGCTCCTTTAATCTTTCGTTGGTTCAATACTGCCCGTTCGTTTGGTTTTAATAGACGGGTCGTGAACACCATCCGGGCACTATCTTTAAGCATCATGTTGATGGCTTCCTGTTCAGGCCGGAAAATGACTTTGAACTGAGCATCGGGGTAAATGCCTGAATAAGCCGACGTTAGCTGGGTTACCAGCGGCTGAAACGATTCATCAGCGGCAATTACGATGGTACCCCGCGAGGGATTATCCAGCGCAGGTTTACCGCTTCCACAGCCCATCAGGCCCATAAGTGTTCCTGCAATGCACCAAAATCGCTTACTCATTTTCCTGAAAACGTTGATACGCTCTATAGGCTCTAAAAGCCCCATAAATTAGCAGAAGTGTACCCATACTATACCGAAGCAGCCCCGGCTCGGGTAATATCCCAAAAGACTGAGAGGAGGCTATCAGTCCGATGCCTCCTCCCAGATATATTAGCGAAGCCAGTGCTGAAATATACAGCGTCAGCCGCGCCGGGCCTCGATTTTGTCCGTGCATCTATTTACTCCAGGGTGAAGTTGATCGGCAAATTGTATTTCACCCGAACAGGACGACCTGATTGTTTACCAGGACGCCATTTTGGCATACCTTTTACGACGCGCTGCGCTTCTTCATCTGTGCCGAAGCCCAGACCTTTCAGCACCGATACATCCTGAATACTACCATCGGTATTTACCACGAAACTTACGAACACGCGACCCGATACGTTAGCGCGTTGGGCTGCTGCCGGATAGCGCAAGTTCTTGCTTAGGTATTGACCGAGGGCAGCCATACCGCCACTAAATTCGGGCTGTTGTTCTACCACCGTAAAGATTTCTTCCTCTTTAGGAGCAGCTTCAACGGCAACCTCTACTTTCGTTGGAGCGGCAGATGCTTCAGGAGCCGCAATGACTTCTTCAGCGTTTGGGTCACCTTCCTGCGTTTTTTCGGCAGCAACGGCTTCTTTCAGTTCTTCAACGGCCGGCGGTGGCGTTTCTTCAGGTACTTCCTCATCCGGTTTTACTTCCGGTGGCAGGAATTTTACCGTATTTACCTTCGGCATTTCTACCGGTGGTGGCGGTGGTGGTGGTGGCTCGTTCGGATCAATTGGTGGCGGTGGAAGTTTCATCAAATCCACCTCCTGCATAGATACCTCTTTCTCTTCCGGTGTTAGCGCCGTTATGATGTTGGGGGCAAGTACACCAAGTGTAAACAGGATGCCGCCGATAATCAGGGCACGTGTCATGGTCTTGGGATACGTCTTCCGCAGATCGTAAGCACCATACGCCTGGTTCCGGTTGGCAAACACGATATCATCGAGTGTTGCCGTGGAGTCTAATTCTGCCATGGTGTTATGTGTCTAATTTTGCTTTGTCCTTAAGAAGCTTTTTCTCATCCGGGGTTAACTGGTCCACGAGCGCATAGCGTTTGAGCTTCGTGATAGCCATCTCATCCAATACATCGACCATATTCTTGTAAGTCGATTGTTTGGTGGGCTTAATGACAACAACAAACTTCTCGCCACCTACCTTCTTCGCATTCTCCTGCAGAGCCTGACGAAATTCGTAGCCGTAACCAATGGTTTTTACTTCGGGATCTTCGTTAGCCGCTTTACCAAAAATGTAATGCGCCTTATTATCTTTCCCCAGAAAAACCGTCATTACGTTAGACGCTTTGATAGGCTCTGTTTCTTCTTTTATTGTTTTGTCTGGCACGTTGAGCGTCATCGCAGATGGTTTGCTCAGGGTAGTGGCCAGGATGAAGAAGGTAATCAGGAGAAATCCCAGGTCAACCATAGGAGTCATGTCCACACGGGTTGACGCTTTTTTCGACCGTACCTTACCACCATCATGCTTGCCACCCCCACCGCCGGTGTTAATTTCTGACATAGTTTCCTAACAGATTCGCGTGGTGAAAAATAAAATTCAATTGCAATCGCTCGGCGTTTAATCAGCTTTCCAACCGGCTGGCGGGGCTTCAGTGCCCGTAATCAGGTTGAACTTATTGATATTTTGTGCCTGTAGCGTAGCTAATACGTTCTTGAATTCGGGGAATTTGGCAAGGTTATCACCCTTCAACGCAATTCGTAAACCGTTGTTAGCCTTTCGGGCATTGTAAACCCATTCTTTCAGTTCGTTTGAAGGGGCAGCACCCGTGGAATCAGTTGGGATACCTGGTTGCTTCACCTTCGCCTGCTGCTCTTTCGGCAGATTCAGATAGCTTTTCAACTGATTGATCGGGAGTCCAAAGTTCGACATCAACGAAAATTCTTTCTTTTCGTTATTCGAGAACGTGATCCCCTTTGCGGCAGCAATGTTATCAAGCATGGCAATGCGATTCTGTGCATTGTCAATACCGAAATACACTTTACCGTCCCGACCAAGCGCAATGGTCATAATGTCGCTGTCAGGGACTTTGATTCCAGAGATGGACGAGGGTGTTTCGATGGCTGCGGCATCCTGTGACCGGAACTGAGCCGTTAGGATAAAGAACGTCAACAAAAGAAACGCAACGTCGCACATGGCGGTCATATCCACCGAAGAACTGGCGCGTTTTACTTTAACTGCTGGCATGAGTTAGTCTGTTTCAACCTGTTCGGGGAGTACCCCGAACAGGTGGGTTAGTTACATCAATTAGCCCTTTTCGACTAATAGTGAGCCGCAAAGTTTTGCTGAATGCTCAAGCCGATTTCGTCGATGTTATAAGTCAACGTATCAATCCGGCTGGTAAAGTAGCTATACATAATGGTCGCAATAGCAGCCGTACCAATACCAAGAGCCGTGTTTACAAGGGCTTCAGAAATACCGGTCGAAAGAGCACCTGTGTCTGGCTGGCCTGTAGCACCCATAGCTGCGAAGGCACGAATCATACCAAGTACCGTTCCGAGCAGGGCGATCAGCGTAGAAACCGAAGCCAGCGTAGCAATGATAGTCAGGTTCTTTTCCAGCATCGGCAGTTCGAGCGTTGTCGCTTCTTCCACTTCTTTCTGTAGAGCTACCAGTTTCTGCTCTTTATCCAACTGCGTGTCGGTAGCCAACTGCTGGTACTTAATCAGAGCTGTTTTCACAACGTTGCCAATTGAGCCTTTCTGACGGTCGCATTCCTGAATAGCGGCTGAAACTTCATTACGGTCGAGTTGGCCTTTGATTTTCCGAACAAAATCATCAATTGACCCTGAGCCATTTGCACGACCGATAGTAATGAAACGCTCAATGGAGAATACCAGTACCGTCAGAAAACAGGTAAACAAAATTGGTACAATGAAGCCTCCCTTGTAAACGGTGCCAAAATAGTCGCCAGGAAGTGGCTCTTTCGTGTTGTCGCCTTCCTGAAAGTGGCTACCATCACCGAAGACGAACGTGTACGTCAGGATGCCGATCAGCAACAGAATAGGAATTACAAGTGCTGGGTTAAGACCACCTGACTTCTTTTTTGGTGCCGATGCTTTGGCGGGTGCTGGAGAAGGAGTTTGTGTTTTCATTGGAACTGGACTGTAGGGTTAAAAATTAAAAGTTGGTTTACCCGGTAAAAAAAGTGAAAAATTTAGACTCTTTCGGTTCCGGCATCTAAATTTTTAATGCAATTGCCTTCAAACCTCCACAAAAATATGTGTTTTCCGACAATAACCGCATAATTGTCTAAGTCAATTGTTTCACTTTTATTGTAGTCCAGCAATAATTACTTGGATATAACTTACTTCTTACTCCCGCCTGCCGTCATACTTTATACAGTGTAAAGCCTTGGCTCTCAAGTGGCACACAGAAAAAAAACTTTTCCGGAAGTCTACTTCGCGGTTGGCTAAGGTGGCGCATGGCTCATGAAATAATTGTTAAGATTGTTAAACAGCACTTTCCTGAGTCTCTCGAATCTTCCTAATGAAGATGCAGGATGAAGAAAAATTCCACAAAAAATTTAGGAAAAATATGAGGTAGGTAAATATTTTGCCCCCAAAAAGTAGAGAATTGGGCGAAGAACCATGGCTGGTGAAAGGGTGCTGGGCACCACGGGCAACCTCTTACTCTTCTGTAGAAAAAATAATAAGAAGCTACATTTCTGTAACCTCCTATTATTTGAGTCGGGAAGGCGGGATTCGAACCGCATCGGAGACGACCTTCCCGCTTAGGGCGGGACACGCTATCGGAAGGCTCAAAAGAAAACAGGCCGACATTCGTGTCGGCCTGATAATTAAGTCGGGAAGGCGGGATTCGAACCCACGACCTCTTGCACCCCATGCAAGCACGCTACCGGACTGCGCTACATCCCGAAATTAGTTTTCTACAAATTTCTGTCCTGCAAATATCGTTTAATACCTCGACTTTTAATCGTCTTCTCTAAACGTACTGCTTCGATTCTATCGTCACACTCAAAATATTGAATCAACCGCCAGGGAATGCCTTTTGCTGTGTAGTTACCTTTCCCTGAGTTATGCTCCGTTAGTCTATGCTCTAAATGTTGCGTTTGACCAACATAATACTTTGACAATGAATTACTAAAAACTATATAAACTACGTGATTCATACATGACCTTCCCGCTTCGAGCGGGACACGCTACCGGACTGCGCTACATCCCGAGGTAGACTGCAAATGTAATGAAGAGTGTAGAATGAACAATGAAGAAAGGCGAAAATTTGCGGCCTCCATTGTTCATTCCACACTATCCATTGGTTAGTTTTTGCCGCTTCCCTGTATGGCCGGCGGCTGTGCAGCTTTTCGTTGTTGCTGCATCGGGTTTTGCCCCTGTGGACCGAAACGCTGTTGTTGCTTGAATAACTGGAAGCGCGTTGGCTGGGCTGTACGTGGGAATGAATTATTCTCCGCGTCGATGTCGGCAATTTCAGAGAAAGGATCAAGCGTCCATTGCGTTACCTTCTTGGCCGTGGACACCACTTTTTTGATTGATACGTCGTTGAATCGCCAGATTTCAGCCGGGAACCGCGCCACCGAATCTGTTCCGTCTTCAAATTGCATCCGCACAATAACCGGCATGGGAAGCCCCCCTTTATTCTTCAGCGACAACGTATAGAAATTCGTGCCCGCGTTCGTCTCAATGGATTTTCGCTCGTCGTCGCTTAATGTTGCCAGATAGTCCTGATACTTCTTTTTATCAGCATCTGTAACCGCGTATGGATCGTAACGATTGTAAAAATCCTTCATGGTTGTGTCTTTCGCTACAACAGTTTCTGTTTTAGAGGCCGCATCGCGCTGTTTGCTGATCGTATTCAGTTTGCGCTGGGCTTCGGCGCGGGCGGCTGCTTTTGCTACTTCAGGATTTCCTGAATCGGCCCGAAACCAGTCTACTTCAACCAAATCCTGATCGACTGGCTCGACGCCGTAAAACCAGCCTTTCCAGAACCAGTCCAGATCCACCCCCGACGCGTCTTCCAGGGTACGGAAGAAGTCGGCGGGTTCGGGCGATTTGAAGGCCCATCGGCGGGCGTATTCTTTGAAAGCATAGTCGAACAGGTCGCGGCCCATCACCGTTTCGCGTAAAATGTTGAGCGCGGTGGCTGGCTTGGCATACGCATTGGGGCCAAGACCAATAACATTGTCGGAGGAGGTCATGATGGGCGACAGCACTGCCTTGTCAGACTTCATGTAATCGACAATCAGTTGGGGTTCTCCGCGCCGGGTTGGGTAATTGTAATCCCATTCCTTCTCCGCCAGATATTGGCAAAACGTGTTCAGTCCTTCGTCCATCCATGTCCATTGCCGCTCGTCGGAGTTAACAATCATTGGAAAGAAGTTATGCCCCACTTCGTGAATTATAACGCCAATCATGCCGTATTTCACACTCTCTGAGTACGTTCCATCGGCTTCGGGCCGACCGCCATTAAATGAAATCATCGGGTATTCCATGCCGCCACCGGCTGTAGCATGACATGAAATGGCCACCGGATACGGGTATTTAATCGTCCGATTGCCGTATGACTTCAACGTATGTTCCACTACGCGGGTCGAGTATTGACCCCAAAGTGGATTGCCTTCTTTTGAGTAAAAAGACATGCTCCATATTTTTCGTCCATCGCCGTACACATCGGTCTGCATAGCGTCCCAGATAAATTTACGGCTGCTGGCAAACGCAAAGTCGCGCACATTCTGAGCATTGTACACCCAGGTTTTCTTCGTCTTAGCGTCGCCGGGTTTCGCTTTCTCGGCGGCTTCTGCTTCGGCCTGTGTGACAATAACGACCGGTGTTTTCGACGTAGCGGCCTGCGCCATTCGTTTCTGTTGCGCGGCTGTCAGCACCTGTTTGTAGTTCTGGCACTCGCCGGTTGATCCCACAATATGATCGCTCGGAACCGTGATGGCTACTTTATAATTGCCGAAGATGAGTGTGAACTCGCCTTGCCCCAGAAATTGCTTGTTCTGCCAGCCAGTCACGTCGTTGTACGAGCATAAACGTGGAAACCAGTGTGCAATGAAGTAATTGTAGTTACCATCTTTGGCGAAAAACTCCATACCACTCCGACCATAATACTCGGTAATGAAGTAATTCCAGTCTACATTGAACGAATAGCTGCCACCCGGTTTCAACGCCGTTGGCAAATCAATCCGCATCATGGTCTGGTTGACGGCGTACGTCAGCGCCTTACCTGACTTCGTGTCTTTCACGGCGGTGATGTGATACCCGTATTTGTCAGATGCCTGCTGGCTGCTACGTTCGCGAACAGAAGTGAGGTTCTGTAACTGCGCGAAACTCATCCCGTTTTCATTCACGCCACCTGTGCGCGATACGCTGCCAGTCGAGCCTTTGGCGAACAGATTCTGATCGAGCTGGAGCCAGATAAAAGGCAATTCGTCGGTCGAGTTATTGTGATACGTAACGGTTTCCGAACCGATGATTTTCTGGTTGGCATCGTCGAGTTCAACTTTGATGTCATAATCGGCGCGGTTCTGGAAATAGTCCTTACCCGGCGCACCTGATGCCGTACGGAAAGTATTAGGCGTAGGTAGCACGGGGCCAAGCTGCTCAAAACGCGTATTGGCATTTTGGGTTGGGGCCGCTGGTGCCTGCGCCCGTAACGTTCCCGACCAACAGGCCAGCCCAGCCATTATCAATACTATTTTTCTCATAGTTCGTTGTAGATTAATATAGAGCGTTAGTTTTTGCTGCTTCCCTGTTTGGCCGGGGACTGCTGCCGTTGTTGCTGCATTGGATTCGGACCGGCTGCGGCACCGCCCTGCCGTTGCTTAAACAACTGGAAACGTGTGGGTTGAGCTACCGGCGGGAATGAATTGTCCTCCGCATTGATATCAGCGATTTCAGAGAAAGGATCAAGCGTCCACTGAGTTACCTTCTTGGTGGTAGCGATCACTTTCTTGATCGATACGTCGTTGAATCGCCAGATTTCGGCCGGGAACCGGGCGACCGAATCTGTTCCGTCCTCGAACTGCATCCGCACAATAACCGGCATTGGAAGCCCACCTTTATTCTTGAGCGATAAGGTGTAAAAATTCGTACCTGCTTCGGCCTGTGAGCGCTCTTCTGGGGTCAGTGTAGCCAGATAATCTTGGTACTTCTTTTTGTCGTCGTCAGTGACGGTGTAGGGATCGTAGCGATTGTAAAAATCACGCATGGTGCTGTCCTGTGCCACAACCGTCTGGTCCTTAGTCAGTGCGTCACGCTGCTTGCTAATCGTATTGAGTTTGCGCTGGGCAGCCGTACGGGCTTCCGTCTTGGTTATATCGGGGTTCTGTGAATTAGGCTGAAACCAGTCTACGTCAACCAACGATTGATCGACGGGTTGTACGCCGTAAAACCAGCCTTTCCAGAACCAGTCCAGATCTACCCCCGACGCGTCTTCCAGGGTGCGAAAGAAGTCAGCGGGTTCGGGCGATTTGAAGGCCCATCGGCGGGCGTATTCTTTGAAAGCATAGTCGAACAGGTCGCGGCCCATCACCGTTTCGCGTAAAATGTTGAGCGCGGTGGCTGGTTTGCTATAGGCGTTTGGCCCGAACGTATTCGGCAAAATATTGTCCGAGCTGCTCATGATGGGCACTTGCTGGGTCGAATCAAGCTGCATATACGGCACAATCGACTGCGGTTCGATACCCCGTGCCGGAAAGTCAGCGTCCCACTCCAAACAGGCCAATCCTTCCAGAAAACTGTTCAATCCTTCGTCCATCCACGACCATTGCCGCTCGTCGGAGTTAACAATCATTGGAAAGAAGTTATGCCCTACTTCGTGGATAACGACCAGAATCAGGAAATTTTTGGTGCCCTGCGAGTACGTACCGTCGGCTTCGGGCCGCGCTCCGTTGAAGCTCATCATCGGGTATTCCATCCCGCCAACGGGGCCATGTACGGAGTAGGCCACCGGATATGGATACGCAATGGTCCGGCGTGAATAGGAACGTAGCGTATGCGCTACCAACCGGGTCGAATACTGCCCCCAAAGTGGATTAGCTTCTTTCGGATAGAGCGACATAGCCCAAACGCGCTTGCCCTCAACGTTTGGCTGGAGAGCGTCCCAAATAAACTTGCGGCTGCTGGCGAACGCAAAATCGCGGACATTGTCGGCTTTGTAGATCCAAGTTTTAGTGCCCGTAGGTTTGCCTTTTTCGGCGGCTTCGGCGTCAGCCTGAGTAACAATCGCTATTGGGTTTTCGCCGGGTTTATCGCCCCGGTTTTTGGCTTCGTTCCAACGTTTTTGCTGGGTGGACGATAAAACCTGACTTGGATTCTGGAGTTCGCCCGTTGCGCCGACAACATGATCGTTTGGCGCGGTGATGGCTACCTTGTAATTACCGAAGATGAGCGTAAACTCGCCCTGCCCCAAAAATTGTTTGTTCTGCCAGCCGGTTACATCGCTATATGCGCATAAGCGCGGAAACCATTGCGCGATCTCATAGAGGTAATTGCCGTCCTTCGGGAAAAACTCGTAGCCCGACCGGGCATGGGTCGCCTTTGCATCCACAATCTGGAAATTCCAGTCAATCGAGAACGTAACGGATTTGCCCGGCCCCACGGGTTGCGGCAGGTCAATCCGCATCATGGTCTGGTTAATGGTGTATTTGAGTGCTTTGCCCGCCTGATCGCGAACTGATGTGATTTTGTGTCCGTAATCTTTGCCCACTAACGCTGAACTGGGGTCGAGCTGGGCAGGCGAAGCGCCCCGGTCGGCATTGATGCTATTGGTTTGGGCGGTATTTCCATCGGCGTTAGGCCGGAATAAATTTTGATCCAACTGAAGCCACAAATAAGGCAACGCATCCGCCGATTTATTATGGTAAGTAATTGTTTCCGAGCCGGTTAGTTTTTGCTTCGTATCATCGAGCGATGCTTTGATATCGTAGTCGGCGCGGTTTTGGAAGTAGTCTTTACCCGGCGCGCCCGATGCTGTGCGAAAGGTGTTGGGCGACGGTAGGATAGGACCAAGTTGCTCAAAGCGAGTATTTGCCCGTTGTGTTGGTGCCTGGGCCTGCATGGATGCTAAAGGGATAGCCAAACAGGCTACCAGCAAAATTATCTTTTGCATATGTTGAGCTATAGTTGTTGATAAGTCGGGTAAAAGTACAAAAAAAAGAGGTATTGCGGAGCACCTGATAACAGCTTACAACCTACTTTTGGCCGGTACGTAGTCAATCTGCGGGCACTCGATACGGATAATTCTATGACAAAGCTATACTCTGATCTGGCCTATCTCTACGATGCCATGTACCAGACTTTTATCGACTATGATAAAGAGTTCGATTTGTATGCCAATATACTGACTCAATACGGCGCAAAATCGGTGCTTGAAATTGGTTGCGGAAGCGGTCATTTAGCCAAACGGTTCACACAACAACAGTACGATTATCAGGGCGTTGACATCAGTTCAGAGATGCTCGCCATTGCCCGCCGTCGCTGTCCGGGAGCGCGGTTCGAGCAGGCCGATATGCGAACGATTACAACCACCCGCCCGTTCGACGCTGTGCTCATTACAGCCCGCAGTATCAGTTATATCATTCATAATCAGAACGTACTGAATACGTTCCGTCATATTCGACAGATATTGCCCGATGATGGAAAACTGATTTTTGATTATATCGACGCCAGTACGTTCCTGACCGATATGGACGAATCTGTTACAATCGAGCATCGGGCAACGCATGACGAGCAACAATATCTTCGGCAAAGTACATACGTGCCCAATTTAACGTCCGGCCTGACGTGGGACTGGCACTCTGCATTTTTCATCGAATCGGCTGATGGACAACGTCAACCCATTGCCACCGACCTCGCTACGTTGCGGGCGTTTGTGCCCGATGAAATGCGGTTGTTGTTGCAACTGGCCGGATTTAGCGTTGTCAGTGAGCAGGTTATCCAAACGTACGCTTTCAGTACGGTATTGGTTGTTGCCGGTAAGGCATAAAAAAAGGAAACCCTACTAAGGTTTCCTTTTTTTATTTGTTTGACGAAGCCGTCAGGTTTAGAACTTAATATTCAGGTTACCGTTGAACATCGTTCCTAACTGACTGAACTGCGAGCCGTTATAGCCCAAGATATCATAACGACCGCTGAAACCCAGAAAACCACGTAGTAATGAACGGTCTTCGGCTCTGGCAATGGCTTGTTCCCCCGTTGCATTCAGCGCGACTAAATCCCACTTGGGCAGAATGTTGAACAGGTTATTGACGTTTATTGTAGCCGATATATTCCTGCCGAACGTATAGCCAATGCTCAAATCCGTTACGACAGCGGGTTTAAACGTCGCCTTAATGTTCTCCATTGCCGCTCCGCCATTGTCCAAATCCTGAAACGACGTTGGGCCGAACAGTGTGTTGTTCAGATACACATTCCACTTGCCAACGCTATAATCCAGCCCGAATATTGTCTTGTATTTAGGGCGGCTTTCGGTGAGCAACGATTTGATCTGCGTGTTCAGAATGCTCGATCCACCGGCTCTGATGGCGGGCGGATCGGCGGGCGTACCGACGATTTTGTTTTCCAGAATGACGTTACCCGCCAGATTGAATCCCAGCTTTCCACGGCCTAAGCTCATATTGCGATACGAAACAACGTAGTCCAACCCGGAGGTGGTGGTCTCGATTCCGTTGATGAAAAACTGAACCGTTCGCACGCCAGCCTGACTTAAAATAGCACCCAGTGCACTGGTAGGGTCCGAGGATCTGATCGACGAACTGTACACAATGCGGTCTTTTACGTTGATCCGGAAATAGTCCAGTGTAACGCTGAAATTTTTAGATGGATTCAGCGCTACCCCCACCGTGTAGTTGGTTGATTTTTCGGGCTTCAGCGGAGGAATACCCAACAGCCGGGCCTGAGCACTGCGGTTGTTGAATAAGCCGGATAACTGGATGGTCCCGCCAACAAAGGCTGCCTGGGTTGACTGAGCATAAATCTGGTGCAGTGCCGGAGCGCGGAATCCCGTTGACGCCGACGCGCGAATGACGATTCGGTCATCAGCCAGTTTATAGCGGGACGAGAATTTATAGACATTGGCAGCACCAAAGTCGCTGTACTTTTCGGTTCGGAACGTACCATTCACCAGAAAGTCTTTGGTAATATCGTAGTTCAGATCGAGGTAAGCTCCGATGTTGAATCGCTGGTTCGAGCCTGCGTTGGCCCGGTTGATACCCGGAAACGAGTTGGCTCCCTCGCCGAAAAACGAGTTATCGTCGCCCGCTATAATCGTATATTTCTCCGAACGGGCTTCGGTGCCAAAGCCAATGCTGAACCGATCTGTAACCTGTTTCGCGATGTCGATGTTACCAACGATATGCTGAAACTGATACCCACCGGGCTTGAAGCGTGTTGGGCTGGATTTGCCTAAGCTGGCGTTAACCGTGTTATCAACGGTATAGGTTTGTCCGTTGAAGCCTGTTGTCAGACTGATGTCGTGCCGCCAGCCGTTGGTTTCGCCTTTCACACCCACCGTTGCGTTGTAATCCAGCAAGTCGCCCTCGAACGTAGGTACGTAGCCCGTGTAGCCTCTATACAAGTCAACGTTATCTTCGGTAGGATAGGCCAGCGTTTCCTGAGTAAGGTAGTTTTTTCCGCCATTGTCGGTCTGGCTATGCAGCAAACCCCGGTCCTGCCGCCAGTAAGGTGTGCGAAAGTTAGCAAAACTCGATACCCGCTTGATGATCATGGCCGCATTGGCGTAGAGTTCGTTCTTGTCGTTGAGCGAAACACCCGCGTTAATCAGAAACCGGCCCGCAATTGTCTCACCCGTACCATTGATGTTGCCAGCCGTCGGAACGTCTCTGAGGTACGTTCTGATAAGTGCGTCCTGCGCCGGGCTGCCACCAAACGTAGCAATTTCGGTTGGTACGTCAACAATGCCCGACCGAACGGCGTTGCCCTGCTGCTGTAAATTGACGGTGTAGTTGACGAATCCTTTAGCGCCCAGATTGGTCCCGCTGTTGAACGACACATTATACTGACCGCCATCGCCTTTCGACGTAACACCAGCGTTCACATCTAAACTGGTGTAGTCATATCTGTCTTTGAGAATGATGTTGATAACACCGGCAATGGCATCGGAACCATATTGCGCCGACGCTCCATCGCGCAGGATTTCGACCCGTTTGATGGCCTGCTGGGGAATCGCCGATATATCGACGCCCACTTCGCCACGACCCGGTGAGAACTGCACATAGAGCAGCGAACTCAGGTTTTTGCGTTTGCCGTTGATCAGAATGAGCGACCGGCTGGGACCCATGTTGCGGATTTCCCAAGGGTCAATCAGCGTTGTGGCATCATTAACGGGTGTATTGACGGTGTTGAACGAAGGAACCCGATACTGCAACGCTTTGTCGAACGTAGTTTGTCCTGTTGATTTTAACTCGCTGGCGGGTAAAATATCCACCGGAACGGGTGAGTCAATCAACGAACGCTGCGTGGCGCGGCTACCGACTACGACAACTTCGCTCAGAATGGCTGAGGAGGCTTCGAGTGCTACATCGAGCGTTATGTCACTTCCGGTACTTGTTACAGTTCGGGCAAGCGTACTAAATCCAATAAACGAAAACCGTACCTCATTCGACCCCTCGGCCAGACGAAGTGAGTACTTGCCGTCGGCATCGGTCGTCGCACCCGTGTTTTTGCCGGCTAATACGACCGTAACACCTGATAACACGTTGTTTTGTGGATCGCGCACTGTACCCCTCAGCGTAGATTGTGCCCAGACTGCTCCTGTCGATAAAATTAAAAGCAGCGCGGCTATGAGCAGGCGGCTCTGCAGAAAATAATTGTTACTCATACAAGTTATTTAATAGGTTAGTGTCGCTAATAGACTAATAGCGCACCAAAGGTATGAGCAAAATTTTATATTATTATGTAATTGAAAAGGAGTACACTATTTTTTGAAGATCAACTTAAGCAAAATATTACTAATGAATATCGTCGTTCGTCATTTGCTTAACTTAAGTCACTGAGTAGTTACAGGAGTAAACAATCGAGTGGCCCATTAACTTACCGGGAGAAGAAACTACAGACCGGTTCATGCACCGTTAAAGCGGCTGATAATGAGTGACACAGCCATGCCTGCCACAATGCCCGACACGATAAGTGTCCAGCGTAATCGACTTATTCGAACAATATCGAGTAACACATAGGCCAGCGTAAGCACAAAGCTTACAATAAGTAACTGACCGATCTCCAGACCGATATTAAAGGCCAGCAGGGGTTTGATGATGTCGGCCTCACGACCCAGCAGACTCCGCAGGTAATTGGAAAAACCCATGCCGTGAATCAGGCCAAACGCCAGCGCCAGCCCGTAACGCCAGGAGCGTTTCGAGCGTTTGGTCATGCTTGAAACGCGCACTTTCGACTCCTGAAAAAAGAAGTTGGTAACAGCCGTAATCAGGATGGTAATGAGAATAAGAAGCTCAATAAGGTCGGTTTTGTAGTGAATCAGTTGCAGAGTTGCCAGCGCCAGCGTAACGGAATGCCCAATGGTGAAGGCTGTAACCAGAATCAGCACCTGCCGCCATTGCCGAAGGGTATAAACCGCACATAAAGCCACAACAAATAGAACATGATCGTACCCGCGCGGGTCGGTAATATGGTCAAAACCTAAGCGGAGGTAAATAAGAAAGTCATCCATAGAATGGGTGTTTGTGGTGTGAAAGTTTGTAGTTTGTTACTCCCCTGTAAGTTAGGGCCAATCGGTGCGGGTAGTCCACTACAAACCACGAACGACAAACTATTTAAACCAATCCGCATACATGACGTAGTTGTTGGCTGTTCGTGCGAAAATTTCGGCCTGTTCCGGCGAGACAGCTTTCAACAATCGGGCCGGATTCCCCGCATAAATAGAACCGGGCGGAATAATAGTATTTTGTGTGACAATGGCCCCGGCAGCTACAATACTGCCCGTGCCTACTACGGCTCCGTCCATCACAATAGCACCCATGCCAATCAGTACGTTGTCTTCGAGGGTACAACCATGAACGACCGCGTTGTGGGCGATGGATACGTAACTGCCAATAGTGGTTTTGAATCGCTGGTAAGTGCAGTGAATAACGGCTCCGTCCTGAATATTCGTGCGGTCGCCGATAGTAATGGAATTGACGTCGCCCCGAATGACGGCGTTGAACCACACAGTGCAGTCGCGCCCCATTGTAACCTCGCCAACGATGGTTGCGTTATCGGCAAACCAGCAGTTGTCGCCAAATTGAGGATGAATACCGCGAACGGGTTTAAGTAGTGCCATGACGCAAAGGTAGTTTGCTGCTTATCTTTTGTCGATTCGTTTCAATAAAAAAAGGGGCTGATCCGTGCGAATCTGCCCCTTTTAAAACCAAACGGTACGTACTTATTTCTTGTCAACTTTATCAGCGGCTTTGTTCATTGCGTCACCCATATCGTCGATGAGTTTGTTCGCGTCGCCTTTTATTTTATCGAAGTTGTCGGCGCTCGACCGTTGAACTTTGTAATACGAATCAGCTAATTGGCGACGCTTGTCTTCGAGATCTTTTACACGATCCTCCCGCTTTTTGCGGTCTTTCTTGCTTTCGTTTTTCACCTCTGCTTTAGCCTCGTCGATCTGTCTGTCAACCTTATCAAGCTGATTACCAATCTTGTCGGTCAAATCGCGACGGTCACGGTCTGATGATTGGTTGTTCGACTGGTCGTTGTTGCGATCATCACTTCCATCGCCCTGACGATTAGCCCGATTATCATTATTGTTCTGATTGCTTCGGCTATTCTGATTCTGGTCTGAATTCTGACGATTATCGCGGTTATCAGACGAATTATTGCTGTTCGACCGGTTATCAGAACTATTATTATTCATGTTCTGGTCATTGTTCCGGTCATTACGTTGCTGGTCATCCCGGTTGTCGTTCCGGCGATCGTGATTCATATTCCGGCTGTCGCGGTTGTCATTCTGCCGGTCTGAATTACGCTGGTCGTTGTCATTATTCCGGTTATCGCGATCATCACGGCGCATGTTCCGGTCCGAATTCATCCGGTCACGGTCATCGTTCTGACGGTTGTCGCTCCGGTCGTTATATGAATTCCGGTTATTGTTCCGGTCATCGTTGCTGTTTCGGTCATCATAACGGCTGTTGTTGCGGCTATCATACCGGTCATTGTCAGAATTGCGATCATCATACGAGCGGTTATCATTACGACTGCCATACGAATCTCGCCGGTCATCGGACCGGTCATTGTAGGAGTTTCGGTTGTCGTACGACCGGTCATCATCATTGTTATTGCGGTTGCTGTACGAATCCTGCCGACGGTTATTGGACCGACCGCTGTAAGGATTGTTATACGTATCGTTGTCTGACTGACGGCTGTTCCGGTCCGATCCTCCGCTGCGGTAACTCATTCGGCTCTCCTGGTCGTTGGAAGACCGATATGGATTCCGGTACGTACTATTACGTGAGTCACTTCCCGACCGATCATCATCCCGATTTCGGCGACTGAACAAACCACCTTCCTCATTGTCGTCGGTCCTATTCCGTGAGTCCCGGCTGTTGCGCGAGTTGCTGCGTCGATCGCGTTGAACCACATCTTCCCGGCTATTTTCATTGTTGCCGTAAATCATGCGTTCAGTTGACGCACACGACGAAAAGCCTACCATAGCGGCAAGTAGAGCGCTCACTATCCATATTTTCCTTTTCATAACGTTGTCTTATTTGTTGAGTATACCAACAGAATTAGTCATCTAAACCAATCCGCTCAGGTTCGATGTAGTTAACTAACGAACTATAATAAATGTTGACATTTTGTTGTGATGGATTCTTGAATCCAGCTTCGTTTATCTTACCGAATCGTTACGACTCCGGCTCCGTTATAACTTCGGTATTCGCCATTGTACATGGCATCGGCTGAAACCGCCCCGACCACAAACCGCCCCTTCGACACGGCCCGTCCTAAGTAATAGAACGTTTTTTCGGTGCCTGTGGCGGTCGTATAGAAATTGATCCGGTCGTCGCGCAAATCGAAATGGTCGGGTTGCGAAGGGGTTTTAATCCAGGGCATGTCACGCGCTTCAGTCAGACGCGGATTTTCAATTTCAAGTCCCGCCGGAAGCAAATCCGTTATAACCACATTTTCGATGTTCAGGCCGTTGGTGCTGCTGAGGGTAATTTTCACAACGACCAGATCATTCTGCCGAATCCCGCTAAGTAATTTGCCGTCCCCGTTCAGGTATTCCCGACGCACCCGCAAGCCATTGTCCTCTTCCGCAATCTTCCCATTGGATGGAATGCCTTCGCTTTGAGCAAAATAATAAACGTTACCTGTGCCTTTCGCGCTCAACAAAAGCGGGCCATTCGTTGGAACTCGTTTCAGGTTCAGCAATGGTCCGGTCATAGCACCGAGCGATTTGCTGCCTGCTGTGAGTGTGGCCGTAGCGGTGCTGTTTGCCGTTTGACGGGATAGTTTGCCGAGGGCCAGAAATGCGAAAGCGGCTTCCTGCGTGTTGAGATAGTTTGTCTGTTTCAATGCACCGGATAACTGCCGCACCAGGGCCGGAATCTGGATATTATCGCGATCGGTATCCACCAGCGCGTCAAGAACGAGCGCGAGGTTACGCAGGGGTGATGCATAACTGCCACCCGTTTGCCTCCCGGTTGTGTTATCGCTGAACTGCTTGGGCAACAGGGCGGTATAGCTTCGCGTGTCGCCAATTCGGAAGAACGTTGATGCCAGCAGATAGCGGCAATCCGTCGTCAGGAAACCAGTGTTTTGCTTAGCTGCTGAACCTTGTGTGGCCACATCCCGGACAGCCGCACTTTTATAATAATTCATGGCCGACCGGTTTGGCTTACCCGCTACCGACAGCGCGTACAATGCGTAAATGCTCGTTCGACTGGCTACTTTCTGCACTGAACGCCCGCCCGTTTCATCGAACGTAACGGACTCTTCAGTGGCTGGATTGTTGGTTAGCATAGTCAAATAATCAATGGCCGAACTCAGCACCGAAGGCCGTACCTCATAGCCCGCTTCCTGCGCTTCGGCCAGAAAATGCAGCGCGTATGCCGACGCCCACTCATCGACGTTCGATTTGCTTCGGTTCGATTCTCCCGGAGTCGCAACCATTCCCGGCCACATAACGAAACCGCCGTTCTGGGTTTGTAATCCTTCAACGGCCTGTATGGCCTGCCGGATGTTGGTTGCCGGGTTCAGATCGCTATCCCCCGCCCGGACGAAATAGGTGTTGGCCGATAGCTGTTTCGCCAAATCGGCAAAGTACAGTTGCGGAAACGCTTTGGAAATGGTTTGTTCGATGCAGCCATGCGGATAACCGAGCAAAAACGACAACTCACGGCCATACTGCGCCACCGGCGACCGACTGATGGTCACGCTTGCCCGCGCTGTTCCGGGCAG
>JANPJE010000243.1:0-35326 GCA_031425355.1 Spirosoma sp.
GTGCAAGTCACCATCTACTGCCTAAATCACTTGCACCGGGATTTATCCCGGTGTTCCCCACATATATCCCCACAAGCCCAGTCCGTCTTCGTATTGTACTACATATACCATGCAACTCTTCGTCAATATACCCCTTAATGACGCCGGTAAAGCCGAACTCCGGCAGCAACTGCCGCCCGACGTAACGCCCGTGTTTCGGCATGATCTGCCTAAAGAGGAGCAACAAGCCGCTTTTCGGTCGGCGGACCTGATTCTGGGTAACCCGCCCTCGGCTTGGTTTGCGGAGCCGCTGCCGAAACTGAAATTCTGGCAGTTGGATTCGGCAGGATTCGATGGCTACAAAACCGTTCGGCTCGATGCGGTCATCGCCAACATGGGCGATTATTTTGCCCGTCCATGTGCCGAAACGATGGTGGCGGGTATTCTGGCGGTCTATCGTCGGCTGCCCGAACTGGTCCTGCTGCAAAGCCGCTCAGAATGGGTCGGCGCACCGATTCGTTCCCGCATGGACTCACTCTGGCAGAAGCGCGTGGTCATCCTCGGCACCGGAACCATTGGGCAGGCCGTCCGGCAAATGCTGGCGGGCTTCCGGTGCGACGTAACGATGCTGGCCCGCACCGACCCCAAAGCCGATTTACACTCGGTCGATGAACTCTGCGCGGTGCTGCCTCAAACCGACATTCTCATCAACTGCCTGCCCGGAACCGCAACGGGTTTCGTCTCTGCCGATGTGATCGCGGCTATGAAACCCGGCTCGCTCTATGCCAACGTAGGGCGGGGCACCACCACCGACGAACCCGCGCTCATCAGGGCGTTGCAAACGGGTCAATTGGGGGGTGCTGTCCTCGACGTAACGACTACTGAACCCCTGCCGTCCGAAAGCCCGCTCTGGACCTTGCCGACTGTACTGCTCACCCAGCATACCGGGGGCGGACAACCCGACGAGGACGCCGGTAAAGTTGCGCTGTTTCATCGAAACCTGGCGAACTTTCGGGCGGGACGGCCTGTAGAAAATCCGGTTGAGTTAGGACGGGGATATTGACTGGTAATGAAAATCTATCGTAGAGAATTGGCCTTTTCTGGTTGTGTATGCCCTTTTTTCAACTTTTCTTTGTATATTTAAGGAGCCGAACGAGAGGCCAGCCGTTCGTTAAAACCGTGTACGTATCCACTGGAATAGTTCCTGAAAAAAGTCAATGATAAACGAAGAAGATGAACAGCCGATAGAGGACGACAGCCAGCAACCCGACGCAGACCCATCTGCCGAAGGCACCGATTTGACGGCCATCCTTGAACCGGACGAACAACCAATTGACACCACCAACGAAGTGCTGCACGACCAAACCGTGGTGTCGGGACTTTACGAAAATTACTTTCTCGATTACGCATCCTACGTTATTCTCGAACGGGCAGTGCCCGCTGTGGAGGATGGCCTGAAACCCGTTCAGCGACGGATTCTGCACGCGCTGAAAGAAATGGACGATGGCCGCTTCAATAAAGTGGCCAACGTGATCGGGCAAACCATGCAGTTCCACCCGCACGGCGACGCGTCCATTGGTGAGGCTCTGGTTAATATCGGTCAGAAAGAACTCCTTTTTGATACCCAGGGTAGCTGGGGCGACGTCCGCACGGGTGATGGAGCCGCTGCTCCGCGTTACATCGAAGTGCGGCTGTCGAAGTTCGCGCAGGATGCTATCTACAACGACAAAACCACCGAGTGGCAACTCTCGTACGACGGGCGTAAACGCGAACCCGTTACGTTACCCGTTAAATTTCCGCTCTTGCTGGCGCAGGGCGTAGAAGGCATTGCCGTTGGCTTGTCAACTAAAATTCTGCCGCACAATTTTAACGAACTGATCGAGGCCTCGATCAACATCCTCAAAGACAAACCCGTCTCGCTCTTCCCCGATTTCCAGACGGGTGGCCATATTGATGTTACCAATTACAACGACGGTCACCGGGGCGGCAAAGTGCGCGTGCGGGCAAAGATTGAGGAAGTTGACAAGAAAACCCTCGCCATCCGCGACGTACCGTTTGGTATAACAACCCCGCAGTTGATTGATTCGATTGTGAAGGCGGCTGAATTAGGCAAAATTCGTATTAAAGCCCCTAATCGGACCACAGCCGCCGTAGTGGATAATACGGCGAAAGACGTCGAGATTCTGGTGCATTTGCAGCCCGGTGTCTCGCCTGACGTAACCATCGACGCACTCTACGCCTTCACGGACTGCGAGGTGAGCATATCGCCCAACGCCTGCGTCATCATCGGCGACAAACCGCATTTCGTCAGCGTCACGGATATTCTGCGCGTCAACACCCACCAGACCGTACACTTGCTGCAACGGGAACTGGAGATCCGGCGTACTGAGCTGATGGAGCGGTTGCTGTACAGTTCGCTCGAAAAGATATTTATTGAAAATCGGATTTACCGGAAAATAGAAGAGTGCGAAACGTTCGAGGCTGTTCTCGAAACGATTGATAAAGCCCTTAAGCCGTTTAAAAAGCTGTTCTACCGGGCAATTGTACAGGATGATCTGATTCGGCTGACGGAGATAAAAATCAAGCGGATCTCTAAATTCGATGGGTTCAAGGCCGATGAACTGATGCGACGGCTGGAGCAGGAACTGGCCGAAACAGAGGATAATTTAGCCAATATCACCCGCTACGCCATTGCTTATTATAAAGACCTGCAAAAGAAGTATGCCAAAGGCCGCGAGCGTAAAACCGAGATTCGGGCCTTTAATACCATTGCCGCGAGTGTGGTGGCCGCTGCCAACCAGAAATTATATGTGGACCGCGAAGGTGGATTTATTGGCTCCGGGCTGAAAAAAGACGAATACGTAAGCGATTGCTCTGACATTGACGACGTCATCATTTTTCGGCGCGATGGTAAATGCATGGTCGTTAAAATTGCCGACAAAGTGTTTGTCGGCAAGGATATTGTACACGTTTCGGTGTTCAAGAAAGCTGACGAGCGCAAAATTTATAACTTGGTTTATTTAGATGCCAAATCGGGCATCTCGATGGCGAAGCGGTTTCCCGTTACGGGCGTTACCCGCGATAAGGAATACGACCTGACAATGGGTAATCCAAAGTCGAAGATGCTGTATTTCAGCGCGAATGATAACGGCGAGGCTGAGGTGATTACGGTTAATCTGACGGCGCAGAGTTCGGCGAAAAATAAGCAGTTCGATTTTGACTTTGCTTCCGTTGGCATTAAAAATCGGTCGGCGCAGGGGAATATACTGACCAAATATCCGGTTCGGAAAATTACCCAGAAATCGGGGGGCGTGTCAACCCTCGGCGGTGTTGACATCTGGTACGACGATCACCTCGGGCGGCTTAACCGCGACGAACGTGGGAAGCTACTCGGCAATTTCGACGCCAAAGACAGCATCCTGGTCGTTTATAAAGACGGGCAGTATGAGTTGACGAGTTTCGACCTGACCAACCGCTATGAACCAAACGACGTGGCTGTGCTGTCGAAATTCGATCCCGACGTTGTGCTGTCGGCGGTTTATTACGAAGCGAACCAGAAAGCCTGGTACGTGAAGCGGTTTAAAGTGGAGACAACGTCATTGGACAAAAAATTCAGCTTTGTCGGTGATGCAAAAGGGTCTAAAAATCTGGTCGTTACGTCGGACAGTCACCCACGAATCGAGATTATTCACCAGGTGAAGGATCGGGGCCCGGTAGAGAAAATGGTGCTGGAACCCGAGGGCTTCATCGACGTGCGCGGCTGGAAAGCATTGGGGAATAAACTGCCTTTTATGCGGGTCAAAGAAGTTAAGCTTTTGGCACCGAAAGTTGTCAAAGAGATTATAAACGTAGGTACATTGCTTGACCCTGTCGCCTTGGTTACAACCGATACGGAAGAAAAAGAATCGGTACAGTTGGGGTTGTTTTCCTGACGGACAGTGACCCGTTAGCGGCCCGCCACGGCGGTTATCAGTACCAATAACTATGGCAGAAACGAACTTGCTGGGCTTGCGGACGGTCATTTACGCGGCTCCTGACCTTACCCAAACGAAAGAGTGGTATGCGAAGGCGTTGGGCATCGAACCCTATTTCGATCAACCGTTTTACGTAGGATTTACTGTTGGTGGATACGAGTTGGGGTTGATGCCCGACGCGAAACCCGCTGACATTACGCATAGTGACACACTGACGTATTGGGGTGTGAACGATATTGGCGCAGTTATGGCGCACTGGCTTGAGCTGGGCGCTTCTATCTATACGGATAGTCAGGATGTTGGCGACGGTATTAAGACGGCCGCCCTTAAAGATCCATTCGGGAATGTGGTTGGTTTGATCGAAAATCCGCATTTTAGCCTTTGATTAAATGAACACGACTTTGGCAACGGACTACAGCAACGATGCACCCCGCGAAGCGGTTGGCGTCCGTGTGGCCAAACGCGTGATTAAACTCACAATTGGCCTGCTGTTTGCCGGGGCTACCGTCGTGTTGCTTAGTAACTGGTGGGTCGTTTACAATACCCGAAATCAGATTTATTTCGATATTGATGAATTACCCACCAACGATGTCGGGCTGGTGCTGGGCACGAGTAAGTTTGTGCGGACGGGCAAAGAAAATCTGTTCTTCCGGTTTCGCATGGAGGCCACGGCCCGGCTCTGGAAAGAAGGCAAAGTGAAGTACCTGATCCTGAGCGGTAATAACGATTCGGAATACTACAACGAGCCGGTAGATATGCAGCGGGCTTTGATGAAACTCGGCCTTCCGGCTTCGGTAATGACCCTCGATTATGCGGGCTATCGGACCTTCGACTCCGTGGTACGCTGCAAAGACGTATTCAATCAGGAAAAGATCACGATCATCTCCCAGAATTTTCACAACGCCCGCGCCCTCTATATCGGCAACCACGAAGGCATGGAAGCCGTCGCGTTTGCCGCCCAGGACGTGCCCGACGGGTATTCGCTCCGCACCCTGATTCGGGAATATTTAGCCCGCCCTTACGCGCTCCTCGACGTGTATGTGATCCGTCCCCAGCCCGAAAAAGGCAACTGGCAACACAAGTAGTTAAACCCCTCAGAAACTGTCCGGGGTGGTCAAGAATTGTCGGTCCGGTACGTCGCTGCGTCTGTTCATTACCAACTTGTTAAACGACATTTCTGTAAAAAAACAATCCGGAAAATTTAACAGAATTGCCCGTTCGTGACAGGAGATACGACCTGTTACGGGCGGGCTTGCCTGTGTTACCCGTCGTATTTATTAATTAATTATAAATTAAAATGATCTGCGTTTTTTATAATAATCGAGGATAATCTACCGTTTAATCAACAAATTGACCTAAAAAATAACGTATGAAGTTAACGTACTATTTTGGTGTTGTGGTTATGCTATGGGCATCGGCCGCGTGTCAGTCAGACAAGGAAACGGCACAATCGCCCGCGCCGGTTACCTCGTCGATGTACACAGAAGGGGGCACCGGAACGGCATCCGTGACGTCGGACCTCACCGGAGCGCGGGCCGCTACAACCACCCAGCAGCAGGAAGTGCTGACATACATCAATCAGGCCCGTTCGCAACCCTGCCGATGTGGCACAACAACGTACCCGGCGGTCCCGGCCTTGACTTTAGACGCTCAACTCAATACCGCATCCGACAAATTTGCTGTCGATTTAGCGACCTATAATTATTTCAGTCACACCGGTCGAGACGGGTCGCAACCCTGGGACCGGATGACCCGCGAAGGGTATATCTGGCGGGCTGCCGGTGAGAACATTGCGGCTGGCTACGCCACCACCCGCGCCGTGGTGAATGGCTGGCTGGCATCGCCCGGTCACTGCCGGAATATTATGAGTGCCAATTTCAAAAATGTGGGCGTAGGTTATGGCTACAGTGCCAGCAGCACCTACAAACAGTATTGGGTAACGGATTTCGGCACGAAGCGGTAAGTTCGTTTCGTTCAGAATACGCGTGTTTTAGCAGATTTCGGCAGAATTGGCAACCCGTCATTCTGCCGAAATCTGCTTTTTTACGTATAAATCCGATGTTTTTTTAAACAGGATTACCCGATCAGACAGATTTTTTATCGCGTAACCCTGTCTAATCTTGTCTGAAAAAAGTGTTCTCTGGTTTTTTCGGAAGGCCACTGATATTACTTTACCTTTGCGCCCAATTCCAGCCAACACGAACCTGCATCGGGTGTCGCTGAATACCATGCCGGTGTGTGGCCTCACGGTCAGTTGAGAAATTTTACATTAGTTTAGTTATAAGCAAGACGTTGCTGACTTGTAGAGGGATAACCGCTCCCGGCCAACAAACCAGACAACTTTATTACGCATTGATTATGATCCCGAACGATGAACTGATCCGCATCATCGACTTACTGAATACGACCTACGAAGGCGAAGAAGCCTGGCATGGTCCATCCGTGGTTGATGTGCTGCGGGGCGTAACGCCCGATATGGCCGGGCGTCGGATTTCGCCCAACACCCACAGCATTGCCGAACTGGTTTTTCACATGACCAGTTGGCGGATCTTCTGCGTCAAGAAGATGCAGGGTGATGAACTATTTGACATCACGACGCCTAATAAAGACTTTGGTGCGCTGCCGGATAAAATCGACGATTTTGAGTGGGAAGCCCTCGAAATTGAACTAAGTCTTAGTCAGGAAGAACTCATCAACGAACTCGATAAACGCGACGACGATGAGTTTCTGGAAGACATCGTGCCGGGTCGTACTTATACGTATTATGACATGCTGCACGGCATTATCAACCACGATATGTACCATACGGGCCAGATCATGATTATCCAGAAAGCACTGTCTTTTCAGGTGGCCGGTTCCCGATTTGGCGACGACGTAGACGAGTTCGGCTCTCCCTTCGGCAGCAGCTCCGAACAGGATGATTATTATTGAAATTAGTGAAGAATGTAAAATGAAGACTGGAGAGTAATTCACCGGCATTTATATTCTTCACTCTTCATTCTACATTCTTTACTCTCTTGAATTACTGGCTTGTCAAGTCCGAACCCGATGCCTACGGGTGGCACCATTTCGTTGAACAGGGCCGTGCCCTTTGGGACGGTGTTCGCAATTATCAGGCACGTAACAACCTGAACGCCATGCAATTGGGCGATCAGGTTTTGTTTTATCACAGCGTGACAAACCCCGGTGTTGTGGGGTTGGCAACAGTCGTGAAAGAAGCCTATCCTGACCCAACCGCTCCCGACAATCCAAAGCGCTGGGTCGTGGTTGAACTGGAACCGGTCATGGTGCTTGACAACCCCGTTCCGCTGGCGAAAATCAAAGCCGAGCCATTACTGGCAAACATCAGTCTGATCCGGCAGTCGCGCTTATCGGTCATGCCCGTTCGTCCCGACGAATTTGAATTAATCCTGAAATTAGGGCAGGAAACGAATTATAAATGATGAATGATGAGTTATGAATTACTGGCTGCGAGCAATTCATAACTCATCATTCATCATTTATAATTAAAAATTTATATGGCTGATATACAACTGATTACTCCATCTTTCTGGGCCGAATACGAACTAATCGACTCGGGTGATTTCCAAAAACTTGAGCGCTTTGGTGAGTTCGTGCTGGCCCGACCCGAACCACAGGCAATTTGGGATAAATCGCTTTCGGATGCCGAGTGGGAGAATCGGGCGCACGCCATTTTCCGGCGCGACCGGCAGTCACCCGAGCGGGGCGATTGGCAAACCTCGCCCGACATGCGCGATCCCTGGTACGTATCGTTTCGGCAGGGGGGGCTTAACCTGAAATTTAAACTCGCCCTCACGACCTTCAAGCACGTTGGCCTTTTTCCCGAACAGGCAGATAACTGGGCGTATATTCACGACAAAATCAAGGCAATTTCAACGACCGTTGCGCGGCCCAAAGTACTGAACCTGTTTGCCTATACGGGTGGCGCTTCACTGGCGGCCCGTCAGGCCGGTGCCGATGTGACGCACGTCGATGCGGTGAAGCCGGTGATTAGCTGGGCGCGTGAAAACATGGACCACAGCGAGCTGACGGATATTCGCTGGGTTGTTGACGATGCTGTAAAATTCGTACGGCGCGAAGTCCGGCGGGGCAATCGCTACAACGGCATCATTCTCGATCCGCCCGCTTACGGGCGCGGTCCCGACGGCGAAAAATGGGTACTTGAAGAACACCTCAACGACCTGCTCAAATCCTGCGCCGACCTGCTCGACGGTACCGATTTTTTCTTTATCATCAACCTGTATTCACTTGGCTTTTCTTCGCTCATCCTTGATAATATCATCAAACAAACCTTTGGTGCGGTATCGAACCCCGAATGGGGCGAACTGTTCATGAATGACAGCTATCAAAAACGGCTACCTTTGGGGGTTTTTTATCGGTTTGCGTCATGAAGACTTTCAAAGAGCGAAAACCGTCCGGCGTGAGCTTTTCACTCTTTCGCTCCGGTTCGGCGTCCCGATTCACTCTTTCGCTCTTTATCTTGCTCTTTATTCTCGCCTGTGACAGCGATAACCGGCAGACGGCCCGTATTCCGGACTTTCCGAAGCCGGGAGACAGCAGCCGGGCCGAGGGAGCACTGCGGGCCTTAACGGTGGCTATCAACCAGTCTTCGCCCGCGTCGGCCTATGCCAAACGGGCGGCTATCCTGCTGGAAATGGGTCGCATGAACGATGCGCTGACTGACATTGACGAGGCCATCGACCGCAACGACAACGTTGGCTTGTATTACCTGACCCGTGCCCGAATTCTGCGGGCGTTGCAGCAACCCGCCAAAGCGCTTGAAAATGCACAGCGTGCCGAAATTCTGGGCGTCGATACACCCGAACTGTACACCGTGCAGGGGGATTTACTGCAACAGCAAAATCAGTTCGACAAAGCTAAACTATACGTAGCGAAAGCGTTGCAGATGGCTCCCTACGATGGTGAAGCTTATTTTTTCAATGGCCTGATAGCGGCCCGTCAGGGCGATACGGCGCAGGCATTGGCACTTTATCAGCAGTCGTTGCGGCTAAAACCCCGTTATTTGGAGACGTACAATCAGTTGGCTTCGCTCTATCGAACCCTCGGTGACCCCAATTCCGCGCTGGCCTACAACGAGCAGGCACTTGTGTACTTCCCCAACAACCCTAAACTTTATTATGGCCGGGGACTTATTTATCATACCGGAGGGAAACTGGATAGTGCGATGGCCTGTTACCAGCAAACGATAAAGGTGCAGCCAGGCTACTATCAGGCGTATTTTCAGACAGGCCTGATCAATCAGGCATACCGGAATTATTATCAGGCACTGGCCAACTACCAGCGCGTAGCCCAACTTCGACCCCAGTTTCCGCGCATCGATACGTATATTGGTTATTGCCACGAACAAATGGGGCAGTACGAACTGGCTATAGCTGCCTATACGAAAGCGACGCAGCAAAACCTAAACGATCAGCAGGCGGCTGCCGGTTTATGGCGTTCGGAACGTCGACAATACACGCAAAACTCGTATAACTCCTTATTTTTGCCCGATACCAGTGCTAAACGGGTGCGGCAGAACCGCAGCCGGACCGTTATTGATACGAGCCGTGTACGAATTTCAACGATTCAACCTAAAGCGCCGGTAACAACCAGCAACGGCGACTCGCTTCGGCGAACGGTGAAACCAATTAATTGATGTCGGATTTGGGATTTATTGCTGACGCATCAATCCACTTGCGTCAGCAATAAATCCCAAATCCGACATCCCAAATCCGAACTAAAAAGTGGCTTACAGTTGTAGGTAGGCTGCGGGTGCCCACATATAAATAAGGACAAGTTATGATTGCGCAGGACCAACAAATCCGCGTGACGCTGCCCGACGGCAGCGTTCGGCAGTATCCAAAAGGAAGTACCGGGCTGGACATTGCCACCCAAATCAGTGAAGGCCTGGCCCGTAATGTGCTGGCGGCCAAAGTAAACGGCGTGGTGCAGGATGCCAGTCGCCCCATTGACGACGATGCGAACATCCAACTGCTGACGTGGAACGATGCCGAAGGAAAAGCTACGTTCTGGCACTCGTCGGCGCACCTGCTGGCCGAGGCTCTCGAAGCACTTTATCCGGGCGTTAAATTCGGGATTGGCCCTGCCGTTGAGACTGGTTTTTATTATGACGTCGACCTCGGCGGGCAACCCTTTTCGCAGGAAGATTTCAAGAAGGTGGAAGGCAAAATGCTCGAACTGGCCCGCCAGAAACAGCCATACGTCCGTATGCCGATGAGCAAGGCCGATGCCATAGCGTACTTCACCGAAAAAGGCGATCCCTACAAACTCGATCTGCTCGAAGGGCTGGACGACGGCACCATTACGTTTTATAGCCAGGGTGAGTTTACGGACCTCTGCCGGGGTCCGCACATCCCGAACACGGGGTTTATTAAAGCCGCTAAACTAATGAACGTAGCCGGTGCCTACTGGCGTGGCAATGAAAAAAATAAGCAGCTAACGCGCATTTACGCCGTTACGTATCCCAAACAGAAAGAACTCGACGATTACCTGCACTTGCTCGAAGAAGCCAAAAAGCGCGACCACCGCAAGTTGGGAAAGGAGTTGGAGTTATTCGCTTTTTCGGAGAAAGTAGGAGCAGGGCTTCCGTTATGGCTTCCCAAAGGCACCGTGCTGCGCGAGCGGCTGGAGAATTTTCTGCGAAAGGCGCAACTGCGGGCGGGGTATTCGCCGGTAGTGACGCCCCACATTGGCAGCAAGCAACTGTACGTAACATCGGGCCACTGGGATAAATACGGCGCGGACTCGTTCCAGCCTATCAAAACGCCCGACCCGAACGAGGAGTTTCTGCTCAAACCCATGAACTGTCCGCACCACTGCGAAATTTATAAAACCAAGCCCCGTTCGTACCGCGACCTGCCGTTGCGGCTGGCCGAATTCGGGACGGTGTACCGCTACGAGCAGTCGGGCGAGTTGCACGGGCTGACGCGGGTACGGGGATTTACGCAGGACGATGCCCACATATTCTGTCGCCCGGATCAGGTCAAAGATGAGTTCATGAAAGTGATCGACCTCGTGCTGTACGTCTTCAGATCGCTTGGTTTTTCGGATTACAGTGCCCAGATTTCCCTGCGCGACCCGGAGAATAAAGCCAAATATATCGGCTCCGACGATCTGTGGGAGAAGGCCGAATCCGCCATTGTTGAAGCGGCTGCCGAAAAAGGATTGCCTACGGTAACGGAATTGGGCGAAGCGGCTTTCTACGGTCCCAAGCTTGATTTTATGGTACGCGACGCCCTCGGCCGGAAGTGGCAGTTAGGCACGATTCAGGTCGATTACACCTTGCCGGAGCGGTTCGAACTGGAGTACGTCGGTGCCGACAACCAGAAGCACCGGCCTGTCATGATTCACCGGGCACCGTTTGGGTCGATGGAGCGGTTCATTGCTATCCTGATCGAAAATTCGGGGGGTAACTTCCCGCTTTGGCTTTCGCCGGAGCAGATTGCTATCTTGCCGATTTCGGAAAAATACGAGGACTACGCGAATGAGTTGTTTTTCACGCTTCAAGAGCACGATATTCGCGGCTTCGTAGATTTGCGGGATGAAAAAATTGGCCGCAAAATCCGCGATGCAGAAGTAAATAAAGTACCTTACATGCTTATCGTTGGCGAGAAAGAAGCCGCCGATGGCCAGATATCGGTCCGGCGCAAGGGCCAGGGCGACCTTGGCAGCATGAGCGTCGAAGATTTCGTCAAGTCGTTCCAGGCGGAGGTGAAAATATAGGCAGTTTACGGTATTCGGTTTATAGTTTACGGTGCTGAACGCACCGGCGGACCGGCGAAAGCAACAGGTGTGCGTCAGCACCGTAAACTATAAACCGAATACCGTAAACCAATCTAAACTTGCATGGAATCGGTATTTTCGATAGATTCCCGAACTTTTTAAGGCGCAATACGTTTTCAAAACGAATTAAAAGAGCACACTAAACATAATTTATGGCATTACCCCAGCGGAGACCACCCCGTCGCGTGGTTGAAGAACCCTATAAAGTTAATGAACGCATTCTGGTCCGCGAAGTGCGGGTAGTTGGCGAAAATGTAGAGCAGGGAATCTACGAGACTAATAAGGCGCAGGCAATGGCCAAAGCGCAAAACCTCGACCTCGTTGAGGTATCACCCAACGCCGTTCCGCCTGTTTGCCGTATTGTGGACTACTCCAAGTTCAAATACGAGCAGAAGAAAAAGCAGAAGGAAATTAAGGCCAACGCCACGAAAGTTGTTATAAAAGAAATTCGTTTCGGTCCCAATACCGACGATCACGACTTTGACTTTAAGCTCAAACACGCGATTAACTTCCTTAAAGAGGGAGCGAAAGTGAAAGCTTACGTACAGTTTGTTGGACGGGCCATCGTGTTTAAGGACCGGGGTTTTCAACTACTGGAGCGGTTTTCCAAAGGATTGGAAGAGTATGGTAAGATTGAGTCTGAACCCAAACTGGAAGGCAAACGGATGAGTATGTTCCTGTCGCCGAAGGTGGTCGTGCCTAAGAAATAAATAGAGAGGAGGAAAGGGAGTAGAGGGAAGAAAGGAATAAAAGGGATGAGTAAAATCCTTTGTTCCTTTCTTCCCTCTACTCCCTTTCCTCCTGTTTTTTTCTTATCTTTGCGCCCTGTTTACTTATTTTTCCATACATAGCGGGTTACGACAATGCCAAAAGTAAAAACCAAATCAGGTGCCAAAAAGCGTTTCAAGCTGACCGGCACCGGAAAAATCAAGCGGAAGCACGCTTTCCACAGTCATATTCTGACGAAAAAAACAACCAAGCAGAAGCGTAATTTAGTCCATGCTACGCTGGTTGATGGTCCCGACGAGCGTCGCATCAAAATGCTGCTCAATATTTAAGGACAAAAAAGACGCAGTTGCGTCTGGTTTCATGTTTCACCCGATGCCGGGCTACTCAAGCGAATGAATCATTCCGCCCGTTGTCAAAAAACAATCAATTATGCCACGTTCCGTCAATCACGTAGCCTCACGGGCACGTAGGAAAAAAGTAATGAAGCTGGCCAAAGGTTATTTTGGTCGACGTAAAAATGTTTGGACGGTTGCTAAAAACGCCGTCGAAAAAGGTTTGGGGTACTCGTACCGCGACCGCCGGGCTAAGAAACGCGATTTCCGGGGCCTCTGGATTCAGCGGATCAACGCTGGCGCGCGCATTCATGGACTATCGTATTCGGTCTTCATGGGCGCCCTTAATAAATCAGGCATCGAACTCAACCGCAAAGTACTGGCCGATTTAGCTATGAATCACCCCGACGCATTTGCCGCCGTTGTGAACCAGGTAAAGTAAACAGAAACTGAGGAGAAAAGGGAAGAGGGGAAAGAAAGAGCGGGGAGGCAAAAACCTATTCCTCCTTTCTTTCTCCTCTTCCCTTTTCTCCTTTCCCTACGTCTGCACAACCTTCGTTTTAATGCCTGCACGTTCGCCATCTGCCCGGCGACCTATCAAGAAAACGTCCATTTCTGACTCGCCTACCCGAAACACCTGCCGGACGCTCAATTCACACTCTATCACCTGCTTTAGTTCCCTGAACCGGGCCGTGCGGACTTTTTCCTCGTCGCCGTACCAATCCTCTTCGGTAATGACGGGTTCCCAGAAATCAGCTTCCGGTATCTCCTCGACATATACTGAGGGGGGCAACATTTGCCAATCTTTTAGCTGACTAACCGTCAGGGGTTCATCCTGTTTAAGGTAGCAGGTTACGGTCTCAATCGGTTCGTCGGATTCGCTCGGGTACAGCAAATCCGTGAGCAAGGGGTTGACCTGTTCGGTAAACGATATATTTTTCAAAACCTCAGCGCTACTTTTTGGGTTATTGTTCGTCATAGATAGTAATAAATTCACGGCAAATTAACCCAATTCGGTTGACGTATCTGTCGGAATCTGTCTAATTTTAGCGCGGAGTATTCAATAAACCTATTCCCGTTTACCACTTTTCTAAACAAAAAAACCATGTTAGAGACCCTAATGAATCTGGTTAAGCAGCAGTCGGGCCAGGCAGTTATCAATAACCCCGCCATTCCGAATGATCAGAATGACAACGTCATGCAAACTGTTGCCAGCAGCATCATGAGTGGTTTGGGCCAGCAGGCGCAGGGCGGTGGTCTGGGCAACCTGCTCGGCATGGTTGTTAACGGTGGTGGAAACGTTCAGGATAATCCTGTAACGCAGGGCGTTCAGCAAAATGTGGAGCAGAGTCTGATGCAAAAATTAGGCATCTCGCCCCAGGTCGCCATGTCCGTAGCGGCTGCCGTAGTGCCTATGGTACTGGGTAAACTCATGAATAAAGCGGCTGATCCGAATGACTCCAGCGTAGATGGCAACTCAATTATGGGTGCAGCCACCGGTCAGCAGGGTGTCGACTGGATGGGTGCGGCTTCGTCGGCAATGGCGGATGGTAAACTCGATATGAACGACCTGATGCGGGTTATGAGTGGGCAGCAGGGCGGTCAGGCAGGCGGTGGTCTCGGCAGTATGCTGGGCGGTCTTTTTGGCGGACGCTAAGCGCCATAAACGCGTACAAAAAAATCCTGAAGTGATACCTGGCCAACCGGGTTTTTGCTTCAGGATTTTTTTGTGCCATACCACTACGTATGGCGTAACCGTTGACTAAATCAGGGACAGTTCCTTATTGTCAGGCAGTTACCTTTGATTACATTTTATAGTCAATGTTATGCAAACACCTGAAGATATCATTCGTGAGCAACAGCGTGCCGTTTGGAACCGGTTCGCGCCCGGCTGGAAAAAATGGGACGATTTTACCATGCAGTTTCTGCGTCCGATGGGGGCCGCCATCGTCAACGCCCTCGATCTCCAGCCCACCGATGCGGTGCTGGACGTAACTCAATTGGCCGATGTCAGCCAGTTGCCCTTTGCCGATGCCCATTTCGACGCTGTGAGTTGCCGGATGGGGTTTATGTTTTTTCCGTCGATGAGTCAGGCGGCTCAGGAGATGGTTCGCGTACTTAAACCGGGTGGGCGTTTTGCTACGTCAGTCTGGGCCGGGCCGGAGCAAAATCCCTGGATAAGTAGGCTGATGAGTATTATCAATCGAACCCTGAAACCGTCGCCACCCCCGCCCGACGCGCCGGGTATGTTCCGTTGCGCCAAGCCGGGCCTGATTGCCGGACTTCTGGAGCAGGCTGGCTTGTCGGATGTAAAAGAAACGGTTTTATCGGGTCATATAACCTATGAAAGCCCGGACGATTACTGGACCAACATGAACGACATCGCGGCCCCGGTGGTTCATGCGCTACGTCAAACCGACCCGGCGACTATCAACCGGATTAAAGAAGAGGTCTTCGAGCACCTTCGGCAACACTATGGCAACGGCCTGTTGGTACTCCCGTTCAGCGCGTTTATTATTAAGGGAAGAAACTAACAATGTGCTTCCTGTAGGCCGTCGGTCTGCCACGTTCTGTGTGAGCCGATGCCTGAACGCGACATTCTGGCCCAGTCGGGCACATTTTTCTGCCAATCTGACAGCAAATCAGTCTTTTTTCCGGGCTGGCATTTGTATTGATAGATAGGTTGTGTCTGTCAATTTACAACCACAGCATCTAAAGAAACTAAATCCAGTTATGGGCAAAATTATTGGTATTGACTTAGGCACCACGAACTCGTGCGTGGCCGTGATGGAAGGTAACGAGCCGGTCGTGATCCCCAACTCCGAAGGAGCACGGACAACGCCCTCGGTAGTGGCGTTTATGGACAACGGCAACGGCGAACGCAAAGTAGGCGCACCTGCCAAACGCCAGGCCATCACCAACCCGAAAAATACGATTTCTTCCATTAAGCGGTTCATGGGGAAACGCTATAGTGAAGTAACGAATGAAATCAAAAACGTCGCATATGACGTCGATAACGGGCCAAACAGCACCCCTCGTGTGCGTATTGGTGACCGTCAATATACACCACAGGAACTGTCGGCCCTGATTCTGCAAAAAATGAAGCAGACCGCCGAAGATTACCTCGGCCAGACCGTGACCGAAGCCGTTATTACGGTGCCTGCTTATTTTAACGATGCCGAGCGTCAGGCAACTAAAGAAGCCGGTGCTATTGCCGGTCTCGATGTAAAACGGATCATCAACGAGCCAACCGCAGCCGCACTGGCCTATGGTCTGGATAAAACCAACCAAGATCAGAAAATTGCCGTATTTGACCTCGGTGGCGGTACGTTCGATATTTCGATTCTGGAACTGGGCGATGGCGTCTTTGAAGTGAAATCGACCGACGGCGATACACACCTCGGTGGCGATGACTTCGATCAGGTGATTATCGACTGGCTTGCCGATGAGTTCAAGAAGGACGAAGCTATTGATCTGCGTCAGGATCCAATGGCCCTGCAACGCTTGAAAGAAGCCGCTGAAAAGGCAAAAGTTGAACTGTCGAGCACGAACGCGACGGAAATCAATCTGCCCTATATCATGCCGGTGAACGGGATTCCGAAGCACTTGGTGCGGACGTTGAGCCGGGCGAAATTCGAGCAACTGGCCGATTCGCTGATTCAGCGGAGTCTGGAACCCTGCCGCCGTGCGCTGAAAAACTCCGGTTTGTCAGCTTCCCAGATTGATGAGGTCATCCTGGTAGGTGGTTCGACCCGGATTCCAAAAGTACAGGAGGAAGTTGAGAAACTGTTTGGCAAGAAACCATCCAAAGCCGTTAACCCCGACGAAGCCGTAGCCATTGGCGCTGCCATTCAGGGTGGTGTGCTGACGGGTGAGGTGAAGGACGTACTGCTGCTCGACGTGATTCCGCTCTCGCTGGGTATCGAAACGATGGGTGGCGTGTTTACCAAGATGGTGGACGCCAATACGACGATTCCAAGCAAGAAAATTGAAACGTATTCGACCGCATCGGACAATCAGCCAAGCGTAGAGATCAACATTTTGCAGGGCGAACGGCCCATGGCGGCTCAGAACCGTCAGTTAGGCCGATTTATCCTGTCTGATATTCCGCCCGCACCGCGTGGTGTGCCGCAAATTGAAGTGACGTTCGACGTCGACGCCAACGGTATTCTGCACGTAACGGCCAAAGATAAAGGCACGGGTAAAGAGCAGAAAATCCGGATTGAAGCATCGAGCGGTTTGACCGACGCGGAAATCAGCCGGATGCGCGAAGAAGCCAAAGCCAACGAAGCCGCTGACAAAGCCGAGCGCGAAGCCATTGAGAAAGTCAACGCGGCTGACTCGATGATTTTCCAGACTGAGAAGCAACTGAAAGAGTATGGCGACAAACTCTCGGAAGTCAATAAAACGGCCATCGGAACGGCTTTAGCTACTCTGCGTACAGCACACGGTTCCCGCGATGCAGCGGCCATTGACACCGCGCTGGAAGGACTGAATGCAGCTTGGGCAACGGCCTCGACCGAAATGTACAACGCCACCAACGGCGCGGGAGCAAACCCCACCGACGGAGCCGGTTTCGGCGGAAACGGCGACGGTTCAACCAACGGTCAGGGGCAACCCGCCGGCGACAACGTTTCGGACGTACCGTACGAAGAAGTGAAGTAATCTGACCGCGCGGGCGGCCCCGCCGGGATTTATAGGGTTTTTCTGATTAACCTGGTTTCGTAAAAAGCTCCTGCTGGTGACGGCAGGAGCTTTTTATTTCTGATAAAACAATGTTTGTTTTATTGATCTTGTACGTAGATTCCACTTTATGAAAACATTTGTCGCGGACATTATTCCTAAGATTAAAAAATTCAGTAAGCAAATAGATCAGCGGGTAGTGTTGATTAATAATAACTGGATTTTTATTAATCCTGAGGATGGTATAAAATATACCTATATTTTTAAGAGCGGTGGAGAATTGCTACTATCAGCGAATGGTAACGTCACTAAAGGAAAATGGGAGCAGTTGAATGACGGCTTACTGTTAATTGAAGATGTAGTTAACCAATCCATCTTGTTTCGATACGATTTTTTTGATGGCATTGTGCTTGCATTAAATAAAGAAGGGACTCAAGAGCATGCTCTTTTTATTAATGAAAGTAAGTCAAATATGTCGTTTACCACGATTCAAGATATTAATAATTTTTTGAGTGAAAGGTATTTAACAAAGACAGAGCCTAAATCGATTGGGAACGGGCCTAGGAAACAGCAAGAATTACTAGTATGGTTGCTTATCGGCGCAATTGTTTTGGGAGTGCTACTTGCAGCTTATGTCGATGGTGGAGGTTTGGAATAAGTTGGGTTGGCGGTATTGGGCGTAATAGCCCCAGTTCGGCGTAGTATTTAACTACGTCGTTGTGTTTCGGTGTGGGTTTGAACTAACGTATTATACAAATTCAGGCAAAAGACCTTACTTTTACTATATGACTGTCATACAAGTTCATATACCCGACGAACTGGAACCCGCTTTACAGCAAGTGCCGGGCGATGTTGAGGAATTTATTGTGGAAGCTGTGCGGAAGCAATTAGCGTTGCCTGTGCAAGCCGAAGATGCTGATATTGACGCATCGGCGACTGTTGATGCAGGCGAAGAGTTTCTGTCGCCAGAAGAAGTACAGTATTATTTAAATTTGCCGGATGTACAAGCAAAATGAGATTTGGTTAGTCAACTTTGATCCCAGTGTTGGTCATGAATATCAGAAAGTTCGCCCAGCCTTAATTATTGAAAATAGTAGTTATTTGCCATTAGGCAACTTAATCACGGTTATCCCTATATCATCGCAGATGGATAAATCACAACTGCTCGATGTGCTTATTTCTAAAGATTTTGTAAATCGCCTTACTAAGGATTCTATTATTAAAACTCGCCAGATTAGTACATTTGATAAGCGTCGGTTTCTGAAATACATTGGAACCTGCCAGGCAGATGTTATGCGTTCGGTAATGAATAATGTTGCTTTGTATCTCAAATTCTAAGTTCATTTACCCAATCTCCCCCTCATACAAATCCCCGGCTGGGTAGATAATATCCTAATCTCCTAAAGCGGAAAAAGTATCAGTCGACAGCTATAACCACCGACTGATATTTCTCTTAGTCAACCCCGTTAATTAACCGGTAATCGTTTCGGTATGGCCCACGGTCGTGGCAACGGTAGGCGTCGTTATTGTTGCTACGTAACGCCACTCGGCTACGACTTTGCTGGTGCTGAATTTAACCATCGTGTAGCCCCTATTTGACGAATTGAGGTAGCTCAAGTCGTCAATCAACAGAGCCAGCGCCTGCTCAAATCCGCCCAGAGCGGCTGGATTCGAGCCTAAATAGGCCTCAAATCCCGGAGACGTGACGGAGGGCGTCGCAACTTCTTTACCCACTTTGGTCCCTCCGTTGGCCGTCAGGTCAGAATACCAGCCATTATGCGAATCTCCGGCGAGGGTGACTAATTTTTTGCCTTTTGCCAGTCCGTACACAATTTCCCGTTCAACCGGATACCCATCCCAGGCGTCTAAGTTATACGGCAAAACGGTTTTAATCCGCGCCAGTTCCTGCACAGTCAGCGATGGGTCATTGGCTAAAAAGCGTGCCTTGATCTGGGTTAACGATAACAGGAGTGTCTGGAATGCTAAAAAAGTAGCCGGACTGGCGGAACCCAATACCGATGCTTCGGCAACAATCTGAGAAATGGATACCAGCAGTTCAGCAGGGACGTACATTTTCCCCATCAGCACCTGCTGACCCAGCACCTGCCAGGTTCCTTTCCCGGAACTAAGTGCCGCGCCTAACCAGCTCAATTGTTCACTTCCTAATATAGTCCGTTTGGGATCTAACCAATCTTTTTGAAAAGCGGCTGCATCCAATTGACCAGAGCTATTGAAATATGATGAATACGCGAGTTGTTTATCGCGCCCAACTACCCGCGTATCCAGCATGTGCAGATCGAAGATAGTTCCAAACGCAAACGATCGGTAAATTTTCGAATCGGCCTCCGTGCGAATACCAATGTATTCATGGTACGCTTTTAAGGCTTTCTCTTTGCGGGCCGTAAAACTGCCTTCGTTGGCATTGTGGTTTTGGGCACCGTCTTTATACGTATCGTTGGCGATCTCGTGGTCATCCCAAACGCAGATGAATGGCTTTTTTTGATGCGCCAACTGCAATTGCGGATCGCTTCGGTATTGTTTAAACCGGGTTCTGTATTCATCCAGTTCGATTATTTCTTTCGATGGTGAATGAGCACGACCCAATGCCGCCGTTGTCGGATTCGTGCCGTATTGTCCCTGGCCGTATTCGTAAATGTAATCGCCGAGGTGCAACACGACATCGGCTTCCGAAACGGCCACCGCTCCGTACACGTTAAATAAACCGGCAGGGTAGTTCGAGCAGGAACAAATGGCCAGTTTGATTTCAGCCAGTTCGGCGCCTTTGGGTAATGTTTTGGTCTCGCCAACAAGCGACGTAATAGCCGTATTGGTTATCGTAAACCTGTAATAATACCGGGTATTTGATGACAAACCGCTGATATCGACACTAATGGTATAATCGTCATTAGCGGCCGCGTCGACAGATTCTGTTTTAACGATGGTAGCAAAGGCCGCGTCGGTAGCCAGTTGATATGTTAATGTAATTTTAGGCGCATTATTAGCCGGGGTTACGCGTGTCCAAAGAATGACCTTGTTATCCGTTGGATCAAAACTGGCGACGCCATAGTCGAAACTGCCTGTCTGGTTTGGGTCATTAGGTTCCGGAATTTTGTGATCGGCACAACTGCCAACCAGTACGGTCGAAAAGATAAGCCCGCCCATACCCAGGGCCGATTTTTCAATAAATCCTCTTCTGTTGATGGTATTTTTACGGTTCATTGACGCGTCGGTTTAGAGAACGTTTCCAAACTACAAAGCTACAGTTGAGGCAGGGCCACTACGTCACTGCAAGTTTACCAGTATATTAATTAATCAATACCAAATTAATACGTCATGCCATCCCTCCCCGTGTTTTCTAACCGCTATCAGTATGTCGGCTCTAACGCAACGGCCCCGCAACGATCAAACGTTGCGGGGCCGTTGCGTTACAAAAAAGTCCAATTCGTTAATTAACCTGCTTATCCAATGCGGTGATACGCTCCATGTGCTTTTGCAGCGTTGGCAGTGTTTTTACCGCAAACGCCTTCACATCGGCATCGGTTTTGTCATCTTCGGCGGCTTTGGTAAACAAGTCGATGTCTTCCTTGTGGTCGTCTACCATCATGCTGACGTACTTCTTGTCGAAGTCTTTGCCCGATAGCTTCGTCAGGTCGTTCACGTGTTTCTGCTCGTCTTCGCCTAGCGTTGTCGGCAGGGTGATGTTCTTTTTGGCAGCTAAGGCGTTCATCTCCTCATTGGCCTTTGTGTGCTCGGCTACCATCATCGCGCCAAACTCTTTCACGGCTGGACTGGCGGCTTTTTCCTGCGCTAATCGTCCCAGTTCGACTTCCATCATACCACCGTTAGCCGCTTTCACGGCAAACTCATTGGTGTCTTCCGTTTGACCGGTGCCCGCATCCTCTTTTACCTCGTTCGCATTTTCAGCGTTTTCAACGCCGTCATCGCTCTCTTTCTTTTCGCTGCTACAAGCCTGGAAACTCAGCGTACTGATGGCTAATAACAGAAGCAAACTTACTTTTTTCATGCCGTTGCTGATTAATTGGTGAATGATTGATAAACGATTCTGATCCGTTAGGGTTTGATAAACTTAATGACCGGGAATTTTAAGACAAAAGTCTCTGTTTATCAGACAAACTTCTTACGTTTGCTGTATGATAGCTTCAGATCGCACAACCCTTGTTATTTTAGCCCTCAAAGGGGTTCCGGCCACTCGTTTTTTTGAGATTGCCGATCTGACCGGGTATCGGCGGGAACAACTCGCCGAAGTGTTCGATACGTCCCTTAAAACGTTTCAGCGGTACGAACGCGAGCAAAAGAAACTCAATCCGCAGGACAGCGAGAAAGTCCTTAAAATCATCGCCCTGTTCCAAACCGGCGAATCCGTATTCGGCACGGCGGATTCGTTTCGGCGATGGATGGACAAACCCGCTTACGGCTTGGGTAATCAGGTGCCATTTACGCTGTTGCACACCTCGGGCGGCATTGACCTGGTGATGGACGAGGTGACCCGGATTGAATACGGCGACCTGGCGTAATGGTTGTTTATCGAATCACAAAAGCCGTTTATGCCGATCGACTGATCGCGTCAGGCGGAGCAGCCCGCTGGAATGGCCGGAACGAGTTTGTTATTTACACAGCCGCCACGCGGGCGTTGGCCTGTTTGGAAAACGTGGTTCACCGGAGCGGGGAGGGGCTGCTGGAAAACTTCCGGGTCATGGTCATCGACGTACCCGATACCCTGACTGTTGACACTCTGCCGCCCGACACGCTGCCTGCCAACTGGTTCGATTTTGAGCAGTACGGTGCCTGTCAGCAGATAGGAGGGGAGTGGCTTCGGAGTGGCCGGTCGGCGGTGCTACGGGTGCCCTCGGCTATTATCGCCAACGAATACAACTATCTGCTCAATCCGGCCCATCCCGATTTTTCTCGCATTGTGCTGCTACGTACCGAGCCGTTCGCCTTCGACCCGCGCATAAAGCAGTGAGTCAGTTTACGGTTTACAGTTGCGCCGGTGCGGCAAGACCGCTCGGCGCAACTGTAAACCGAATACCGAATCCCGTAAACCGTATAAGTTTTAGTTGAAATAGAATTGTATTTCATTTAGATGATAGTCTCTGCCTTTGACCGTATCGAATGACTTTACGGGTCGCTATTTTGTCAATGATTTAAGGCGTTCAGGCGCGTAATTACGGGTTTATTTCGCTTTTCTCCTGAAAAATTTGTATATTTGTGTATAAAGCGGCTCAAGCGTACTGTGTGGGCCGGAATAGTAATTTTCTGCGAAAATCCTTTAAAACATGGCGGACGAAAATCCCGACCTCGAAGTTCCCAGCAACATTATTCCCATCAATATTGAGGACGAAATGCGTGGTGCCTACATTGACTATTCAATGTCGGTTATCATCTCCCGCGCCCTTCCCGACGTTCGCGACGGGTTGAAGCCAGTTCACCGCCGGGTGCTGTTCGGCATGGCCGAACTGGGCGTTAACTACAACAAACCACACAAGAAATCAGCCCGTATCGTTGGGGAAGTACTGGGTAAATACCACCCGCACGGCGACTCGTCGGTGTACGATACGATGGTACGGATGGCCCAGGACTGGTCACTGCGGTATCCATTGGTTGATGGACAGGGAAATTTTGGCTCCATCGACGGCGATTCACCGGCGGCTATGCGGTATACCGAAGCCCGGCTGAAGCGGATTGCCGATGAGTTATTGACTGATATTTATAAAGAGACGGTTGATTTTCAACCCAACTTCGATGACTCGCTTCAGGAGCCGACCGTTATGCCGGCCAAATTGCCAAACCTGTTGCTCAATGGGTCGTCGGGTATTGCCGTGGGCATGGCGACCAACATGGCTCCCCACAACCTGACCGAGATTGTGGATGGGATCATGGCGTACATTGATAACCATGACATCACCGTTGAGGAGTTGATGAAGTACGTGAAAGCACCCGATTTCCCGACGGGAGCGACCATTTACGGGATGGAAGGGGTTAAGTCGGCGTTTGCAACGGGCCGGGGGCGGGTTGTGATGCGGGCACACGCCACCATTGAGGAGAACCGGGGTAAAACCCAGATCATCGTCACGGATGTTCCGTACATGGTCAATAAATCGGTCATGCTCGAAAAAACGGCTGACCTCATCAACGACAAGAAAATTGAAGGCATTACGGCCTTCCGGGATGAGTCGGACCGGGATGGCCTGCGGGTTGTGTATGACCTGCGGAAAGATGCCATTCCGAACGTAGTGCTTAATAATCTTTATAAGCATACGTCCCTGCAATCGTCTTTCAGTATCAACAACGTCGCGCTGGTGAAAGGCCGCCCGATGCTGCTCAATCTGAAAGACATGATGAAATACTACGTCGAGCACCGGTTCGAGGTGGTAACACGCCGGACGCAGTATGAACTGCGCGAAGCCGAAAAACGGGCGCATATCTTAGAAGGTCTGTTGATTGCGCTCGATCACATCGACGCCGTTATCGAACTGATCCGGTCGTCGCGCGACCCTGAAGTGGCCAAGAACGGACTCATGGAGCGGTTTTCGCTCAGTGATCTTCAGGCAAAAGCCATTCTGGAAATGCGTCTGCAACGTCTGACGGGTCTGGAGCGCGACAAATTACAGGCTGAATTCGATGAGCTGATGCGCGAGATTACGGACTACAAAGCCATTCTCGCCAGTGAAGAACGCAAGCAGGATGTTATCAAAGGCGAACTGACCGACATCCGCGCCCGCTACGGCGACGCCCGCCGGACAGAAATCAACCCGCTTGGCGATGGCAACATCAGCGACTTGTCCTTGATTGCCGATGAGGACATGGTTATTACCATCTCGCACGAGGGCTATATTAAACGTACCCCAACGACCGAATACCGTTCGCAGGGGCGGGGTGGCGTAGGCGCGAAGGCGGCCGGTTCTAAAGAGGAGGATTTCACTGAACATCTCTTTACGGCCACCATGCACAACACCCTGCTGGCCTTTACCCAGAAGGGGCGACTGTACTGGCTGCCTGTTTATGAGTTGCCCGAAGGATCGCGCACGGCGAAAGGAAGGCCATTGGCTAATTTTATCAATATCGAGTCCGACGATAAAGTGCGGGCGGTGATTAACGTAACGGACCTCAAAAACGAGGATTACATCAACAATAATTACATTGTGATGTGTACGCGGAAGGGCACCATCAAGAAAACCATGCTGGAAGCCTACTCACGCCCCCGCCAGAACGGCATCATCGCCATCACCATCGACGAAGATGATCAGTTGCTGGGCGTGTGCATGACCAACGGCGATAACCACATTGTCATCGCATCGAGCGCGGGCAAAGCCGTCCGGTTCCACGAAAGCCGCGTTCGGCCCATGGGCCGTACTGCTGCCGGTGTCCGGGGAATTTCGTTAGACGATGACGACACCACTGACCACGTAATCGGGATGGTTTGTATCAACTCGACGGATGCGCAGTTATTGGTTGTATCGCAGCATGGCTACGGCAAGCGCTCAGATATTGAGGGATACCGCACCACAAACCGGGGCGCGAAAGGCGTCGGCACACTAAAGGTTACCGAGAAAGTAGGCCGCTTAGTGGCGATTCTCGACGTAGCAGACAACGACGATTTAATGATCATCAATAAATCGGGGATTGCCATCCGCACCCCGGTCGATGCCATCAGCGTTATTGGCCGGAATACGCAGGGCGTCCGGTTGATTAAATTAAATGAAGGCGATGAAATATCGTCTGTAACAAAAATCAAGCGGGAAGAAGGGGAGGAGGAAATTCCTGCCGAACCAATCTCCATTGTTGAAGAATAGGAAATTGACAGTGTCCGTAAATTCGGTTGAGCCGCCTGCGCTGATGCATTTATCAGTCGGGTGGCTCAAACAATTTAAGACCGGTCATGCTTATACGGACAGATTCCGTAATTTCGTTTCTTAAAAGAAAACAAAACCCCATGTTACACATGAAACAAGTGTTTGTAATTCTCGTCGCGTGTTGCCTCTCTGTTGGTGTACGCGCACAGCAGACGGGTACGCCTGCGTTGGACCCGGCCGCTCAGGTTGCTATGGATGCCTTTAAGAAAGAAAAGGAAAAGAGCGATAAGGATATTGCCGATCCGAAAAGTGGTGCAAAGGCAAGTACCTGGATGGACCGTGCCAAAACGTACCAAAACATTGCTGGTCAGTACATTCGCATGGATTCGGCCGCTGCTACTACGTCTTACGATGCCTACAAGAAGGTCATTGAGTTAGACAAAGACAAAAAAGGTGGTCCCGGAAAGTTGGCTAAAGAAGCAGAGGAAGCCATGAAAGGTCAGGCCATGTATGGTGCGTTTATGCAGCAGGGTGTGGCTAAATTCCAGGCCAAAAACTATTCGGAAGCGATGAAATCCATGATGGTGGCAGGCGATATCAATCCGAAGGATACGCTGGCTCCGCTCTATACGGCTATTGCCGCCCAACAGATCAAGGACAATGCAACGGCAAAAACTCAATTAGAGAAGTACATTTCCGGTGGTGGTAAAGATGCGGCTATTTATGGCTCGTTGGCCATGTTATACCGGGCTGATAACGAGGTTGATAAGGCGCTGGCTGCGTTGGATAAAGGCATTGCTCTGGCCCCAACGAATAAAGACCTGGCCAATGAGAAAATCAACATCATGCTATCGACCAACCGGATGGAAGATGCCATCACGGGTATGAAGCAGATGGTGGACAAAGACCCGAATAACGTACAGAATCTGGTGAACCTGTCGATTGTGTACAATAACATCGCCCGCAAATCGGATGAGGAGATTAAAAAATTGGAAGGCGACACGAAAAAAGGTGGGAACATTGGTAAGCAGCTCGCTGATTCGAAAAGTATTATTGACGCGTACAACAGCGAGATTGCCCGATTAAGCGCATCGATCAAGAAGTCGCCCAAGCCTGAATTGAAGCGTCAGTTAAGCGATGTCCAGAAAAGGCTGGCTGAGCAAAAAGTGGAGTTAGCCAAACTGGAAGCGTCGGCTAAGGAAGCCGCTGCGGCAGCGGCTTCTGCTGGTGAATCGGAAAAGCGCCTGACAGAGTTGAAGCAGGAGAAGGAAAAAAATATGGGTTTTGAGAAGCAGTATCTGGAGAAAGCATTGGCTGTAGATCCGGCTAACTACGACGCGAATTACAACATGGGCGTTTACGTATTCAACGAAGCTGTTGAATTGAAACGTAATGTGGATCGGATGGATATGGCTGAATACGGCAAAACCGGAAAAGAATTAGATGGCCGGGTTTGCGGTAAATTCAAGCAGGCATTACCTTACTTTCTAAAAGCTAAAACGGTTAAAGAAGAGCAGGATCTAACAGACAATCTGACGAACACACAGAATATTTTGAAGCAGTACGAAGAGAAGAAGATCGTCTGCATCGAGAGCAAGTAATTGAGTAGGGTCGGTGTCTATGAATACCGACCCTATCTTCAGAAATTTTACTTAACATAATATAAATTATACAACAATCCGAACAACCCTGAAATAAGCTAATATATCTTTACAAAATAGGTCTGCACTACGTTAAGTAAACCTTCAGTTACCAAACGTAAGTCTAACAGACGAGTAATGTCGGAAAAATATCCACGTGGAACACTAAAGCGTTGCTTTACAGGTAGTTAGACATATTTCGCTCAGAAAGTGGCCTCAATTCAATTAAAATGGCATTTTAACACTTATTCTTGGTACTCCTGCCAACGGTATGAAACGGATGTTACAGAATAATGCACAACGCACTGAAAGGTTCTTTTCAATCTTAACCGTTCGCGGGTCATTATCGTTACGTTTGTGTGTGGCGCAACCAGAATGAATAAATGGCACATCATCGCGGCCCATCTTAGCCCGGTGATCTCATGGAATTGAATTAGTTACATAAAAAAATTATACGTTACATCGATATTGTTGGCGTGTATTCCCGAAACGAACCGTCTGTGTAAAATATAAGGATACGTTCAACCTTTTTCTCCGTGTTGGGACCGACAGTTATTGGCGGTTCGTGCGTAACGGGTAAATCAACAGGAATCTGTTGCACAGAATAATTTGCTGCTGGAATTTCGTTACGCTGGCTACGGATACCGGGCGATTGATTAGCGGAGTGTCCGGCGTTAAATCGATCGGTCCGCTCAACTACAGAACGGTTCAAGCCCCTGTTATTGCTGTTGTATCCCGACGGTACGGACTGGCCAGGCGACGGGTTATCTTCCTCCATGATCCATTCGTAGCCCAGCTCAGGAAATCGGCGAATGATTTTTTGAATAATATCAAAGCTTGGACGGTTTCGTCCGGACAGTATATGAGAAATACTGGATCGTTGCACGCCAATCTCATCGGCAAAATACGATGGCGTTAAATTCTTATCGATCAGAATCTGTTTAATTTTGTCATTTATCGTCATATCCATACTATTAATTAACAAATTACATGTGTTATGTATGGCAAATATAAACTCGAATTATTAATGTAATGTAAAATTTACAAAAAAAGTATGTACACTATTGTATACATACTTTTTTACTTTACTATTGTAACATGTTTTGTAAACTACAATTGTTGTAAATTCTACATCACTGTTAAACGGATACGCTGTTTTCACGGAGTGCGTCGTTCAGAGATGTTTTCAAATCTGTAGATAATTTACGCTGGCCGATGATGATTGCACAGGGCACGTGAAATTCACCAGCCGGAAATTGTTTAGCATAACTCCCGGGTATAACAACGGAGTTAGCAGGGACAAACCCTTTATACTCGACAGGTTTAGCACCCGTTACGTCAATTATTTTTGATGAGCCGGTGATTGTAACGCCCGCTCCCAGTACGGCCCGTTTCCCGATCCGTGCGCCCTCAACCACAATGCAACGTGAACCAATAAAGGCACCATCTTCAATAATTACGGGTGCTGCCTGTGGTGGTTCGAGCACCCCTCCTATTCCTACCCCTCCGCTGAGGTGTACGTCTTTCCCAATCTGTGCGCAACTTCCTACTGTGGCCCACGTATCGACCATCGTTCCGGCATCAACATAAGCACCAATATTTATGTAAGATGGCATCAGGATTACACCCGGTGCCTGATACGAACCATACCGTGCTACGGCCGGCGGGACGGCCCGTACTTTAGCTTCGGCGAAATTAGACTTAAGCGGAATTTTATCATTGAAAGTAAAAATTCCAACTTCATCGACTTTCATTTGCTGACTCATGAAATACAAAAGAATGGCTTTTTTTACCCACTCATTCACAGTCCAGTCATCCAACCCATTTAGGGGTGGCGTCGCTACGCGAAGCTCACCCCTATCTAATTTATTTATTACGTCTTTGATCAGGTGAATGGATTCTGGCTTAGCCAATAATTCCCGGTTTGCCCAAATAGCCTCAATTTGCTCTGTCATTTAATTAAAGTAAAGATTTATATATAACAACCTAAGTAGCTGAATATGAAGATTTTATTTTTTATCGCCAAATTTCCTATTGTTATACAACGATATTATAGTCTTTCCTTTTTCCTTTCAATCAAAGATAATACGAAGACGTGTATAGTTGAAATACAGGTAGAAATTATTTGTGAGCTACCTATTGATGGAGGTTAGCGGCATAAATAATTTGATAGCCTGTTACCATGCTTTCAATAGCCAATCAGGAGCTGGTTTAAGGAATATTAGTTCAGTTAGATATAAAAAAGTTGTAGTTCCTTCAGCCGACAATAGAAGGTAATTGAATGGCTTGTTGACTGAGCAATTTTGATAGGCTCGTCAGTAAATGCGGGATGATGAGTAATTAAAACCGAAGGTCTCTATCAGCTTGGCATTAGTCTGATTCGTTGGGAAAGAAATGGTTGTACAACGTTGGGGTAAGGTGCCAGATCTTTCTTACAAGTGGAGACCCTATTAAAGCTCACGGCTTTTAATGAGGGTGTCCGGACCTTTCAAGTTATGGTAAATTACGTTTTGATTCATTCTGTTAAGTATAGATTCGGAGGTTTAGTCGAGTAAAGATTAGTACATGTAGATGCTTCGCTCCTACTGCAAAAAGGTTAGTTGTGTATGATTCAGAATTTTTTTTAGAATAGTGCAGATCGTAGTTTTTTCGATTAAGTAATAACTTTTGGCAAATGGTTTTAATAGTAATTATAATAGTACAAACTCTATATAACTGTTTAGTAATATATTAAGAAGGTTTTTAGTAATATTATTATGTTCGTCCCTATTTTAGCAAATTATTTAGTATATGCTAATAATGTTTAGCCGAATGCGTCGATAATACTACAATATTTAGCGTAATACTACAATTATACTAAAAATTTCGCTTGTTTTACTATAATTGCTAAAACTCAATCTTCTTAATGCTAAAGCCTCTACCTACCCCTATTGTTATAAAAGGCTTTATTTAATCCGTATATTTGACCCCGAAAACAAATCAATTTTCTCTGTACATGGAAAAAATACGCGTTGCTATTAACGGCTTCGGCCGAATCGGACGGTTATCGTTCAGACAATTACTTGCGAAAGAAAATATTGAGGTAGTCGCTATAAATGACCTTACAGACAATGCAACCTTAGCACATTTGCTGAAATACGATTCTGTACACGGTCGTTTTAACGGTGAAATATCATCAGATAGTGAAAGCCTGACTGTTAATGGCATTCGGATCAACGCCTATGCTGAGCGAGATCCTAAAAATCTACCCTGGTCTTCACTAAATATCGATGTGGTTCTTGAGTCGACCGGGCGTTTCGTCGATGAGGCCGGTGCGGGTATGCACCTAACCGCCGGTGCTAAAAAAGTAGTCATTTCAGCTCCAGCCAAAGGCAATATCCCAACGATTGTACTCGGTGTAAATGATGATACACTGACTGGTCAGGAAACAATCATTTCCAACGCTTCCTGTACAACGAACTGCCTGGCGCCAATGGCAAAAGTTCTGGACGATGTATTTGGCATTGAAAAAGGCTACATGACTACCATTCACGCCTACACCGCCGATCAAAATCTGCAGGATGCTCCCCACTCCGATTTGCGTCGGGCACGGGCAGCCGCTTTATCAATTGTGCCTACCTCGACGGGTGCTGCTAAAGCAGTTGGATTAGTTCTTCCCCAGTTGAAAGGCAAATTAGATGGAAACGCTCTGCGCGTTCCAACACCAGATGGTTCGCTAACAGACCTGACCGTCGTTCTAAAACGGGCGGCAACTGTTGAGGAAATCAATAATGCCATCAAACAGGCTTCAGAAACCACGCTGAAAGGCTATCTTGAGTACACAACGGATGAGATTGTTTCAATTGACATTGTTGGCAATCCGCACTCCTGTATTTTTGATTCGAAATTAACAGCGGCCAATGGTACACTGGCTAAGGTTGTTGGCTGGTATGATAACGAATTCGGTTATTCGAGCCGGGTGGCTGACCTAATCGCGAAGTTGTTTTAAGGCAATTCAGTATTCGTTAAGTTGTACACGATTGACATTCGTAATATAAGCGATGTAACATAGTAAGAGATCAGTGATTTACATAGTTTAATTACAAAAGTAAATATACAAATGGGTGCGGTTTGTTAAACTGCGCCCATTTTACATTGTAAATAGTTTATTGTAAATCCCTGATCAAAAAACAGTTGCTCGTATTTCGTCTTGATACCAAGGTGTATTTCGTTCAAGGGGGAGTTATACAAGTCAGTTGTCGATTGTAAATCGGTACACTGCATTTGTTGGACCTGATCCAGACTATAGGCAAACAACTCAGGGCTATCAGTTTTCAAATGAATAGTCCCTCCAGGGATGAGCAACTGTTTGTAAAGCTGTAGAAAGCGCGGGTGCGTTAACCGATGCTTCTCCTGTTTTGGTCTGGGTTGTGGGTCCGGAAACGTTATCCATATCTCGCTGACCTCTCCCGCTGTAAAGAATTCGGTCAGGAAATTTATATCTGTCCGCAGGAAAGCGACGTTCGCCAGGCCTGCTGTTTGAGCCGCCATGGAGCCACGGGCTATGCGGTCGCCTTTAATATCGACGCCAATAAAATTTGTATCAGGAAATGCCTGTGCCAATCCAACCGTATACTCGCCTTTTCCGCAGGCCAGTTCCAGCACAACGGGATTATCATTCCCAAAATAATCACTGCGCCAGTGGCCACGAATGGTTTTGTAAAGCGGTTTACCTACTTCAATAACATTTGGGTTTTCTGCATTTTGCAGAAAACGATGGGTTTTCCTACGCGTCACGGTTATAGATTAGTTAATTCAGCAATGGTATAATTACTGCCCGTTATCAGGATTAAATCGGCTGGAGAAGATTGCCGGAGAGCTTCGGCCAATGCGCTGTTGACATCGGTGAAAACCTCCCCTACACGGCCCAGTTGAGCGGCTTCTTCCTGTAGATGCCGCGCCGACAGGGAGCGGGGGGTGCTGGCCTGACAGAAGTAATAAACAGCGTTTTTGGGGAGTTCAGCCAGTACGTGACTCCGATCTTTATCGGCCACTAAACCCACTATAATACGCAGGATAGCGTGGGGAATTGACTGAATGGTTTCGAACAGGGCCACTAAACCAGGTGGATTATGAGCGGTATCGGCAATGACAAGCGGGCGTTCCTGAAGGGTTTGAAACCGGCCTTTTAGCCCTGTAAACAGGGAAACAGCGCGAAGGCCATTGTGTATTGCCTCCACCGAAACCGGGAATGAATCCTGTAAAACGTCAACCGTTGCTAATACAGTTGATAAATTTGTTCGTTGATATCCACCCAACAAATCGAGTTTAATACGGTCAACTGCGCCATCAATTAAGCCGTTATTTCGGTGAATGTCAACCTGCCGAAGTCCATTGACAATACCCTTATCCGTTACTGCATATACCTGATCAGCAAAACAAATCGGTGCTGCTGCCGATTGAGCTATTCGCTGGAATATGTCTGCTGTGTCAGGATGCGTCTCGCCGATAACGACGGGAATACCGGGCTTGATAATTCCCGCTTTTTCGCCCGCAATCTGCGGCAGGGTATCGCCCAGAATATCGGTATGGTCATAGCCTATGTTGGTAATGACCGACACAACCGGCGTAATGACATTCGTCGAATCGAGCCGTCCCCCCAACCCCACTTCGATAATGGCGACATCGACGGATTCCCGGGCAAAAAAATCAAAGGCCATAGCTACCGTTACTTCAAAAAAAGACGGCTCAATGGACTCGATCAGTTGCTGATTTTGTACCACAAATTTAGCAACGGCCTCCTCGGCAATCGGCTGACCGTTGAGCCGGATACGCTCGGTAAACGATTGCAGATGGGGCGAGGTGTACAGCCCGACTTGGTAACCCGCCGACTGATAAATTGCCGCCAGCATGTGTGCCGTGCTGCCTTTGCCGTTCGTTCCGGCCACATGAATCGAACGGAATCGATGCTGCGGATTGTCGAGAGCCGCGCACAGGGCGAGCGTATTGGCTAATCCGGGTTTGAGGGCTTTGGGGCCAATCCGGTGAAAAACAGGGAGCCGACTATACAGATAGTCAAGTGCTTCCGGGTACTGCATTAATCTTTCGCTTTTATAATGAAGGCGATGGTGCCGGTTGACATGGGTGCGGTAGCCCCGCCTTTGCGACGCAGACGAAGCCGCTGTACAGCTCTCCGGTAAAGTTCGCCAACGGAAGGGCTAACGGTGCTCTGAAGTTGGCGTACGGAGATAATATCCCCGCTTTCATCCACTTTAATCTGAAACACAATTTTTCCTATCTCGTTCGAATCGTCATTGACAGTAGGTGTGCTGGACAGCGACCAGCCCGATACGTCGAAGGCTACGCCCGTTGGGGCACCACCGGGGGTTCCGTAAAATTCTTTGGCGTTGATTTTCCCGTTTGGATTGCCTTTGTCGCCAACGCCACTGGCGTCGTCGCCGTTGTTATTGCCCCCCGTTCCCGTTGCTTTCCCAACCGTGCCGTTGGACCCACCCCCACCCGACGATTTTTTAAATAAGGCGTCGTTGTTGACCGTCTCTACTTTTTTGACCGGCGCGGGCGGGGCAGGCCGCTCAACGGGAGCCGTGGCCTTCGATTCGACCCGTTTGGGTTCGGGCCGGTCGGGAGTCGTCACCGGACTTTCGGCTTTGCTGGCGATGAGCGGCTTCTCGGTCGCGGTTTTAGCCGGTTTGGCGTCCTCAACTTTAGGCGAGGGCGTAGCACGGGTCTTTTCGAGACGAGGGGTTGTATTTTCCTTCGGATTGGGGCGTTTGTCGGCGGCTCGCATTTCCTCCGGGTTGGGCGAATCCGATGCTTTGTTGCGGGTCTGAATTCGGCCACTGCCTATGTTGTCGGTGCCAAAGTTCACCTCAATAAATTGGATCGGGGGCGGGTCCGGCATGGTCTGCGTCAATTGAACGAACAACAGAATGGCAATCAGGAGCACGTTGATGATAACGGCACCCGCTAAGGATTTCATCCGGATTTCGTCCTCGTTGTCGAATGTAATACGGTTCATGGAGGGTCGTGTTTTCGCTACTATAACGTAAAGTAACAGAAAATTGGTTTAGCGAGAATGATTTAGACAGGATGAACAAGTTTCTGGACAGGATTACAGCCGGGCCGACCGGTCCGCCGGTGCGGTACGGATTAAACGGGATAAGGAAACTATAAATCCTGTAATCCTGTCTATAGAATCTGTTCATCCTGTAATCCTGTCCAATAAATCGGGGTTATGTTTGTAGCGTTTCACTCGTTAATACTATGTCTGTTCTCCAGCCCATCGTCAACATTGCCGAATTACTGCATAAAAAAGGAATTACTGACGTAGTCGTATCACCCGGTTCGCGCTCGGCCCCGCTCACGCTGGCCGTTGCCCGGCACCCTCATCTGCGGGTTAGGGTCATGGCCGACGAACGGTCGGCAGGGTTTGTCGCGCTGGGTATGGCGCAGCAAAGCCGACGGTCGGTAGCCGTGATCTGTACATCGGGCAGCGCGGTCTATAATCTGGCCCCGGCGGTGGTCGAAGCGTTTTTCCAGCAGGTTCCCCTCCTGCTCCTCACCGCCGACCGCCCCCACGAATGGCTCCACCAGCAGGACGGTCAGACGATAAACCAGATCGGTGTGTTTGGGCCACACGTGAAACGAAGTTACGATTTACCCGCCGACTATACGCACCCTGATACTCATTGGTTTATCGAACGCTCGGTCAACGAAGCCATTAACCTGAGCCAGTTGTCGCCAGCGGGTCCGGTCCATATCAACGTACCGTTGCGTGAACCGTTTTACCCCACCGCCGACGAATCATTTTCCTACGGTCCGGCACGGGTAATTAATGTGTTACCGGGTCAGTCTACGCTCTCGACCGAAACCTGGCACTCGCTCCTGCGCGAATGGGACCAGAGCGAACGAACTTTGCTGGTGGTCGGGCAACTGCCCCGCGCCCCGGCTCTGCTGGCTGTCCTCCGAAAAATTAGTGACGAATGTGGCATTCCCATTGTCGGCGAAATCATTGGTAACCTGCCTCATAACGAGGTGTTCATAACCCATACCGATACGTTTCTGTCGGGGTTGACTGCGCAAACGGGCGAGTCGCTGCGACCTGACTTACTCATTACCATTGGCAATTCGCTGCTGACCCGGAACCTAAAAACGTTTCTCCGGCAATATCCTGCCCGGCGGCACTGGCATATACAACCGGCAGTTGACCACATCAGCGATTCGTTCCAGAGCCTGACTACCCTAATTCCATGCGAGCCCCTGTCCTTTCTGCAACAATTATTCGCGGATGTCGATTACCAGCGGTTTTTGCAGGGCGATGATGATGACGACAGTGATACACACGAATTCCT
>JANPJE010000244.1:0-10869 GCA_031425355.1 Spirosoma sp.
GATTCAAGAGAAGAGTTAGGTACTGAACGTAGTAACGACTGGTCGAAGTTCGTAACTCCGGCATAAAAAACGGAGCCAATACGCTAACGTACTGACTCCGTTTTTTATGTATTTGTAAAACCTTATTTCGAATTATCCAACTTCCGCTCGGCCTTCTTCATTTTGCGATCAGCCTTATTCAGCGCTCTATTGGTACCATCTTTCACGTCTTCTTTCGTGTTTTTGGCGGCTCTTGACACCTTCCGTCCGGCCTGCCGCGTTTCGCGTCCTGCTTTGTCGGCTGCTGCATCAACAGTATTGCCCGCCTGACGGGCTGTTTCTTTAGCATTCTGTTTTGTATCCTGAGCGAATACAACGGCTGTTGAAAAGACCAGCGCGACGGCCAGCATCATCACTTTTTTCATGGTTGTTGAGTCGTTTGTTTACACGCTACAACTCAACCGAACAACCAATTGTTTCAACTCTGAGAATTGGCCGCAACCGATTTAGTCTTTGTGTTTAAAGACTTTTACCTGATAAACGTACTCCTGCATCCGCTTGATCTGCTGTTTACGGGATAAATTGGCCAGCGTATTCTTTCTATTCAGACGAAGCGGCTGCCCCTTTAGTGAGTCGGCTGGAATATTGTTGAGTGCTTCGAGCAGGTAGTTCGTTTTCACCGCAAAACTTACACCCTCGGCAGTTGTCTGCTTACCGCTGATGATACCGATAACGTTGCCTTTTTCATCGAGAAGCGGCCCACCCGAATTACCGGGATTGACACCAATAGCCACTTGATAAGCAATCGAATCGCCCCGGTAGCCGGTGCCCGAACTCAGGTATCCCTCGCCATAAACAATTTCCTCACGGGGATAGCCGAGGGTGTAAACCCGCTCACCAAGATCCGATGGGCTGGCATCGAAACTGTATGGCACGGGCGCCATCGAACGGAACGCGCTATCGTCGCAGAGTTGGAGAAACGCTAAGTCGTGCGGCTGGTCGCTATAAACAACCCGTGCTTTGTACACTTCGCCTTTGGAACTTTGCACGTAAACCGAATCTGCATCGCGGACGATGTGATTATTGGTTACAAAGTAGCCATCAGCCGTAAGCAGAAAACCTGATCCCGACACTTGCGCCGGATTAGTAGTCAAACTGCGACCCCGACCACTATAATCGTTGAGCAGTTTGCGCTGCGACGACTTAACCGCCTGAATCTCTTTGCTTAACAGACTATATTGCTGCTCCTGCTGGTGGCTTTGCTGGTAGGATCGGTACAGAAAAATAGACCCGAATGTGGTAATAATAGCCGCCGATGCAGCCACGGCCAACGTAGTGCGATACGCTTGCCAGAGTGACCGAATCTGACCCGACGATTCTGACCGATACGCATCAGCGTTCTCGCGCATAGCGTTCATATCGGTGCTTGCCTGCACCGCCGTAAGCCGTTGCCGAAACCGAATCCGTTCGCCATACGCCCGCAGCGCGTTCTCAATGTCTTTTTCCTCGTCCATCGCTTAAAAATAGTTATCGAGTTATAGGGTTGAAAAGTTATATAGTTTTTTGCCTTTAATAAACACGTTACAACTATAGAATTTAACAACGTTATAATTCTCTCTTACTGTTTATACTCTGAAAAGAACAGCCGCTTCAGTCGCATCAGGCACTTGTACTTCTGCGTTTTGGCGTTGTCGGCGTTGGTATAGCCAAACTTTTCGGTAATGTCCTGCATACTCAGATGCTGGATATAAAAATCGTCGAGCAATGTTCGGCAGGGTTCGCCAAGCCGGTCGAGCGAGTCGGCCATCAGATCAAACTGGCGGTCACGTTCTTCATGCTCCGTCAGGTCGTCATCCAGTTGTCCTACCACAAACTCGTCAGAAGCGGGCGTTTCCACATCGCGCACCATAAATCGGCTTCGCTGCGCCAGTTGCTTGAGCCAGATTCGCCTGCCAACCGAGTAGAGATACGTTTTCAACTGGCAATGCAATTCCAGCGAACCACTTCTCACTTTCTCATACAGTACAATCAGCGTTTCCTGATAAATATCTTTGGCGTCGTCTTCGCTGCCACTATTGCTGGTTACGAAGTGAAGCACCATTGGGAAATACCGTCGATACAACTGCGTCAATGCGTCGTCGGAACCGCTGGCTAACCCTATGAGCAATTCCTCATCCGTTAATACAGGCAGCCTACTTTCCTTCATTGGGTGAGTCATTACTTAATACGGAAACGCCAGAGACGTAACCCAAAAAAAATAAAAAAAATGTTGGGTTACCTTTTTCTCTATAGGGTATTAACTGTGACATTAGTGTTAATCACTTAAACAAAAACATCCCCAAAAATATGAAAGCAATCACGAAATCCGCCTTCTTTTTCATGGCTATGATCGCCCTGGCTACGTCTTGCAGCTCGAAGAAGACCGAAAGCACTGAAACGACTACCACCACGACGATGGACTCCACTTCGACGATGGCTACGGATTCGACGATGGCTACGGATTCTGCTTCGACGATGTCTGCTGATAGCGCGAAGTAATATTTGCTAAGGCACAACTGCCGGTAAACTTACCGACAACGCTATAAACGTTTGAAAGCCTCCTGATAATTCAGGAGGCTTTTATTTTTTAATCTACGTACTGAAGTACTCATGGGGTTTAGTCCACGTTTTATACCATGCACGGGCTAAACCCCATGAGTACGTTTTGGGTACATTATGATCACATCAACACCCCTTTCAATAAATTCATTTCGCCGGTTGGGGCCGATTTGTCGTATAAAATGTTGTACACGGCGTTGGTGATGGGCATTTCGACAGCAAACTGCCGATTGATTTCATAAATACTTTTCACTGCATAATACCCTTCGGCAATCATGTTCATTTCGGCTTGTGCCGACTGAATGGTGTAGCCCCGGCCAATGAGCGTACCGAACGTTCGGTTGCGGCTAAACGGTGAATAGGCCGTTACAAGCAAATCGCCGAGGTAGGCCGAGCCGCTCAAATCGCGGTGTTTCGGATAAACAGCATCCACAAACCGCTTGATTTCCTGCATGGCATTGGACACTAAAACAGCCTGAAAATTGTCGCCGTAACCCAATCCCCGCGTGATACCGCAGGCCAGCGCAATAATATTTTTCATAACCGCACTGTACTCAATGCCGTAAATATCATCGACGGGCGTTGTCTGCACGAAACGGCACCTGAGCAAATCCGCTACGTGTTGAGCGTTGCTGGCATCAGAGGATGCAATGGTTAAGTACGATTGTTTTTCGAGGGCTACCTCTTCGGCATGGCACGGCCCGGCAATAACAGCCATCTGCTCAGCCGGAACACCATACTGCTCACTAACCCAGTCCGTCACTAACTGATTCGCTCCCGGAATCATGCCTTTAATTGCTGACACGACCGATTTCCCAACGAAATGCTCTGGTTTCAGACCTGTCAGCGCATCGCCGATGAAAGCCGCCGGAACAGCCAGAATGACGTAGTCGCTGTCTTTAAACGAATCCCGGATTTTGGTGCAGACTTTCACCTTACGGGTGTTAATCTGCACATCGCTGAGGTAGCTGGGGTTATGACCGAACTTTTTGATATGTTCCGCGTCGGTTGTTTTGCGAAGCCACCATTTAACGCTGACGTTATTTTCGGAGAGGATTTTGACGAGTGCGGTTGCCCAGCTTCCCCCGCCTACCATCGTCAGCCGAATGGGTTGAGTTACTTTCATGGGGTAAAGTAAGGAAGAAAGCCGGAAAGGTGAAAAAATGGGTAGTAGCCTGATCGGTAATGAATAAAAAAACGCCCGGCAATGTGCCGGGCGTCAGGTAAAGCGGCTGGAAAGTCACGCTATTCTTCTTCCTTCTCGTCTTTCTTCTTGGCCTTGTTCGGGTCGCGCTTCGTTACGAGTTCACCATTTTTGAGTCTCTTCGATACGGCAATGAATGGACCCGAAATGATCTGCTCGCCCGGTTTCAGGCCGGAGATCACTTCGATATTCTCAAAGTCGCTGATGCCTGTTTTTACTTCGCGCTGCACTGCTTTACCCGCTACGTTAACGAAAACGATTTCCTTCGGCTTATCTTTCTTTTCCGCTACGTCGGCGGGTTTTTCTTCGACCGTACCATTGGAATTATCCTTCATCTCAGCCGTATCAATAGCGGTCGAGTCGGCCCCGCGCGTGGTTACGGCGGCAATCGGGACGGTCAGTACGTTCGATTTTCGGTCGGTAATGACCTCAACCGAAGCTGTCATACCCGGCTTAAACGGATACCCTTTTTTGTCTTTTATCGCCAGCAAATCAGCGTAAGAGCTATTCAATATTTTTACTTTTACTTCAAACTCCGTGACGGCATCGGCCGAAAGCGACGCGGCCGCGCCCGATGAACTCGTCAGGCCATTGGCTGTATTGGCAATTTCATACACAACGCCTTTAAATTTCCGCCCGGCGGTGGTGTACGAATCGACCTCAATATCAGCCGTATCGCCGAGGTTTACGCGCACGATGTCGTTCTCGTTCACACTAACACGCACTTCCATGTTTTGCAGATTGGCAATTCGCATGATTTCCGTGCCAGCCATCTGTGACGTACCCACAACACGCTCACCCAATTCGATATTCAGCTTCGAGACAGTGCCGTTGACGGGGCAATAAATAGTTGTTTTACGCAGGTTATCGTTGGCGTCGCGCAGGCTGGCTTCCGCACTCTGGATGTTGAACTGTGATGCCCGTACGTTGGCATTGGCCGCTTCGACTTCCTGTTTCGCTACGTTGTAATTAGCTTCGCTGGTTTCCAGATCAGCAGCCGAGATAACTTTGTCGGCGAACAGTTTCCGGTTGCGCTCGTAGTCGGCTTTGGCCCGGATCAGCCTTGCACTCGATTGGGCTACCGATGCTTTCGACTGTTCTAACTGCGCCCGGCTTTGATTGACTGTAGCCCGCGCCCGCGCCAGCAACGACTCATAGTTGTCGGGACGGATTCGGCACAATAACTGACCGGCTTTAACGGGATCGCCCTCGTTGACATACAGGCCAATGATTTCACCCGATACGTCGGGGCTGATTTTAACTTCAACTTGTGGCTGAACCCGCCCCGAGGCACTCACCCGTTCGGTAATACTGAGCCGTTTGACCGACGCAAAATCAACCTCCGTTGACTTCGGCTTGCCAAGCATACCCGCCTGTTTCGCGGCCACTAATCCCCCTACGAGCAGGACAACCAGTCCACCCAATATCCACCAAATGCGGTTTGACTTCTTTTTCATAATTGCGAATGAGCGAATGAATGAATGAGTGAATTAAACGCGTCGGAAACTATTCGCTAATTCACGCATTCGCTCATTCACTAATTAAAGCTAAGCGGTTTGTTCTGGTAAAAATCTAAAATCTTGGTTCGGAACACGTAATCGTACTTTGACTGCACTAAACTGGCACGGGCACGGTCGAGGTTCGTTTTGGCAATGCTGTAATCGGTCGCGTTGATGGCTCCGGCATTCAACCGGCTTTCGGCTATTTGAAACGCCCGTTCCAGCGAAGCTACCTGTGCTTGCGTAGCCCTGTACCGGTTGGCCCCGGCCCGCACGTTTGTGTATGCCGTTTCAATCTGCTGGCGTAAGGTCAGGCGCGTGCTCAAAGCGGTTAATTCAGCATTCTGCTGCTGAATTTTGGCCGTTGTGATCCGATTTCGTGACAAGTTACCCTGAAAAATAGGCACCCGCAAAAATAGCGAGACTGACTGACTAAAGTTATTACTTAATTGATTACCGTATGAAATACCAGTGCGATCATAGCCCGGTACCGACGTAGTAATTGGTATTGGCGTTCCCGTTACGGGATCGGTAATAAAACCAATCGTTTGTGGGGTCGACTGTCCGTTCGGTATCGCGGTGCTGGCAGCACTGGAATAAATCGTGTTCAGGTTTCCGTTCAGTGATAGCGTTGGATACAGTCCGCCTTTCGCCACCTGAACGCCCAGCGTGGCACTTTTAACCCGCAAATCAGCCCCTTTCACTTCGGGGAGCGTTGTCGATGCAACATCAAATAATTGCTGCACGGTTGCCGTGTACGGGTCCAGGCCCGGATCAGGAACATTGATCGGCTCTACGTCGAAATCCTGATTGATGGGTACGTTCATAGCCTGTAACAGCGAAACTTTCGCCAGATCGAGCGTATTCTGGGCATTCACAATATCAAGCTCATTGCTGGCGAGCGTGGCCCGAAGTTCGTACAGGTTCGCTTCGGGAGCAGAACCGGCATTGACTAAACGTTGAGTCCGGTCGAGCTGTGCCCGTGTTACGTCGGCCTGTCGTTGCGCAACGGCTAGTTGTTCCGTTCCGGTCAATACGTTCAGGTAATTTTGGGCAACGGTCAGCGAGACATTGTTTTGGGTGGCATTCAATTCCTGCTGACCCGCCTGAAGAGCAATTTCATTCTGTTTAACCGTGTTCCGCAACACCATGCCGTTATAGAGCGTGGCTGACGTATTGAGTTGAAAACTACTTGAATTAATCGTTTGCTGGACGAATTCGTTGGATTGCGGGTTGATGCTACGTCCGCCGTTCAGCGATTGGTTTGCCTGAAACACGGCGGTCGGCAACTGATTTAACCGTGCCTGCCGAAGTTGCAGATCGCTGTTGGCAATTGTTAGCCGCCCCTGCCGAATCTGAATGTTATTCTGCTGGGCAATATCAATGCACTGCTGTAAGTTTACGCGGGCCGACGCACTCGCCCTATCGCCGGGTGATACTACTCCCGGAGCCACAGCCTGGCCCGTTGTGTTTTGTGCGTATGTTGCCGACAAATTTGCCGTTAGTAAAAGGGCCGCTACAACCCGCATCTGTTTCCACGCCACTTGCATACACATACTATTTGATGGTTCAATGATACAAACTTACCTTCGGCGCGGCTATCGTTTTGGGATAAACGGCGCAAACTAAGCATGTTTCTGGTCTATAATTCTGATATACTTCCTGAACGCGATTTTCACGTATCGGTAAACGACCGCGCTTTTCACTATGGCGACGGGTTATTTGAGACGATTCGATACGAGACGGAACAGCTTTGGTTCTGGCCCGACCACTTCGCCCGGCTTTCAGCGGGGATGTCGGCCCTGCAACTTAATTATCCTGAACTGTTAACTGCCGCTACGCTCCACCGGTCTATTTCACAGCTAATTTCGGAAAACAAGCTCATCAACCAACCCGCCCGCATTAAAATTCAAATCTGGCGGCAACCCGGCGGCTTATACACGCCCACGACAAATGGGGCAAACGTACTGATCACCGCCCGACCGGGCAATCCGTTTTCGATTACAGAAAAAGCCGAAACCGGACTGTATGACGCCTTTCGGTTGTCGCCCTCTCCTGTTTCGGCGTTTAAAACCCTGAACGCCCTCCCCTACGTACTGGCCGGTTTGTATAAAGCGGAATACAAACTTAATGACGTTATCCTGCTCGACACCGCAGGAAATCTTGCCGAATGTCTCGCGTCAAACCTGTTCTGGTCTGCTGACGAAACGCTCTATACGCCATCGCTCCAAACGGGTTGCATCAATGGCATTGTCAGGCGCCAACTATTGCGAATCGCTCCGGCAATTGGCCTTACGGTGTGTGAAGGTTTTTTTAAACCCGACGTGCTTTCGCAGGCCGAAGCCGTTTTTTGCGCTAATGTGATGGGTATTCAGTGGCTACGGAATGTGAACGACATGATTACCCCCCGCTCTGCCAGGGCCGAAAACCTACTGGCATCAATGTTCAGCGAGTTTCACATCTGACGGTTCGAGCCAGCCATCTTTCAGTCGCACCACCCGCGACCCGTATTCGGCGTTGACTTCCGAATGCGTGACCTGCACAATGGTCACCCCATCTTTCTGATTGAGTTCGCGGAATAGTTCCATGATGTCGCGAGCCTGGTCGGAGTGCAGATTACCCGTTGGTTCATCGGCAAAAATAACGCTCGGCTCAGCCGCCAACGCCCGTGCGATGCCGACCAATTGTTGCTGGCCACCCGATAACTGAGCCGGAAACAAATCTTTTTTAGCGACCATATTGAACCGGTCGAGCAGTTCGGCCACGCGGCTTTTGCGTTCGGAGCCACCAAGGCCTTTGTAAAGCAACGGCGTTTCGATGTTTTCATAGACCGTCAGTTCATCAATCAGGTGATAGGCCTGAAACACGAAGCCGATGCGTGTCCGGTGAAGTTCCGTGCGCCGTTTCTCAGACAATTTCTGAACGGGCTGGTCGTCGAACAGGTACTCGCCTTCAGAGGGTTCTTCGAGCAAACCCAGAATATGAAGTAGTGTGGACTTGCCCGAACCCGACGGCCCCATGATGGAGATAAACTCACCCTGAGCGATGTCGAGGTTGATATTACGGAGTACATAGGCCCTGCCAAACCCGGCGGGGTAGTGCTTGGATACGTTGCGGAGTTGAATCATAATTGGTTACTTTTGAAAAGGTTTCTTACTTGGTTCAGCTATATAAAACTCACATCTGGTATATATATTTGAAGGCGAGTGGAGACATGACTCAATATCCATCACTTTCTACCCTGCTTCAAGTAGTTCTTAATTGATTTCTTTAACTCAAGCGTCGTGCCAGAATCGTAGTCGCTTAATTAACAGCCGATTAGACGCTATAATCCATCCGATACGTCCGTAACCGGACAAAGTTACCATTGAAACCGGACATCTTTTTCGGCGCGTCGTGCAACGCAGAACCTCATATTCCCATCTTCTGATAAATCTAAAACCCGTTTACTATGAAAGCCATTGCCTTCCTCTTATTTACGCTCCTGACGAGCCTGACTCCTACCCGCCATGAATGGAAAAAAGACCGTACCGTTTCAGGCTTCACCGGCCTGAGCGTGAGCAGCGGAATCGACGTGTATCTGACGCAGGGTAATTCTGAAAAACTGACCCTCGAAGCAAACGGCGTTGACGAAGACCGCGTTATGTCGGTCGTTGAAAACGGCGTATTGAAACTGTACATCGACCGAAAAAATGGTATGAACTGGAATTTTGGTCGCAGTAACTACGTGAAAGCTTACCTCACGTTCAAGCAGTTGACGAACTTACAGGCATCGGGCGGGGCCGATGTTTTTGGGCAGGGCAGGCTCTCATTCAATGACCTGAATCTGGAAGCGTCGGGCGGCTCCGATGTAAAATTAGACCTGAAAGCCGACAAATTGAACGTATCGGCATCGGGTGGAGCGGATGCTATTTTGCAGGGGTCGGCCCGGACGCTCAACGCAAACGGGTCCGGCGGGGCCGATCTCGATGCCCGCAAACTGACCGTTGAGGTTTGCAACGCCAACTCGTCGGGTGGCTCTGACGTGTATGTCAACGCCAGCAGAGAACTGAGCATGAAAGCCTCAGGCGGGTCAGATATTTACTATTCCGGCTCGGCCAAAGTGCTGGCAAAAAGTGAATCCGGTGGCTCGGACATTAGCCGGAGGGATTAGCGTTTTAGGCTTTATAGTTTGTAGTTTATAATTTGAAGTTCGTAGTTTGTGGTTTGTAGTTGGCTGGCCAGTACGCCGTGGTCCGGCATTCCGGTGCGGCAAGAGTGATTCACGCACCAGCCAACTACAAACCATAAACTACGAACTTATTTTGACACCCACTATCGGTATTCTCGGCGGGGGCCAGCTTGGCCTGATGCTTCTACAAGCCGCCATCGACTGGAACCTCCGCGTCCACATTCTTGATCCCGATGCCGAAGCTCCCTGCCGGCATCTCTGCACCCAGTTTACCCAAGGCACACTGACAGACTACGACACGGTTTACCAGTTTGGACAATCCGTTGACGTACTGACCATTGAAATTGAGCGGGTCAACGTCGAAGCACTCGAAGCGCTCGAACGCGAAGGCAAGCGAGTATTTCCGCAACCGTCAGTTATTCGAATTATTCAGGATAAACGGCTCCAGAAACAGTTTTACCGCGACCATAATCTCCCCAGCGCCGATTTCATTTTAACTGAAAATCGCGCTGACGTAGCGATGGTCGAAATTCATCAGCCTGATTTTTTTCCCGCTTTTCACAAGCTCGGCCGGGATGGGTACGATGGTCGGGGGGTGCAACGAATTGCGTCCGTTGCCGATGTTGGAAAAGCATTCGATGCGCCGGGTGTGCTCGAAAAAGCCGTTGACTTCGATAAGGAATTAGCCGTTATCGTGGCCCGTAACGAACGGGGCGAGGTGCAGACCTTCCCGACGGTTGAGATGGTGTTCCATCCCGAACTGAACTTAGTTGATTATCTGTTTGCCCCCGCCGAAATCTCAATTGAAATTGACCGGCAGGCGCAGGACATTGCCCGACGAACCGCCGATGCGTTCGGGATAATCGGGCTACTGGCTGTCGAATTGTTTCTGACTAAGTCGGGCGAAATTTTGATCAACGAAGTAGCTCCGCGACCGCATAACAGCGGCCACCACACCATGCGGGCCAACGTAACATCGCAGTTTGAGCAGCATTGGCGGGCCATCCTGAACTACCCTCTTGGCGATACAGCGGCCTATCAACCAGCCGCGATGGTGAACCTCCTCGGCGAAAATGGGCATACGGGTCCGGCGGTTTACGAAGGGCTGGAAACGCTGCTGGCGATGCCCGGTGTGTTTCCGTTTTTCTACGGAAAAGCCATCACCAAACCCTTCCGCAAAATGGGTCACGTAACGGTCATGGACGATTCGCTGGACACCCTGCGGAAAAAAGTCACAGAAGTACAGAAAGGAATTCGGGTGATTTCATAAACGAAGGGGCGCAAAGGATCTCGCTATGTTCGCCAGGCTTTTGCCGGTGTTCTTTGCGATACTCTTTGCGCCTTCGCATTTAAGAAACCACGTTCACCAACGTCCCGATGCCATCAATCGTAATCCGCACTTCATCGCCAGCGCGGAG
>JANPJE010000245.1:0-11996 GCA_031425355.1 Spirosoma sp.
AACGTTTCATACAATCCTTTGTCGGCTTTTCCGGCATCGACCAGCGTTTTAACAATATCCAGCAGCATGGGCTGAATAACGTAGCTGTTGTAATAATCCCAGTGAAAATCGGGTCCGTCGCCGTACGCGCCATCGCCTTTATACCAGGCCTGATGCTGGCGAATGGCGTAATCCATGCGTAACTCATCGCCGGAACCGGCATATTTCAATAAAGCCGCTTCGACCATCGCACTGAACAGCAGCCAGTTATTGTAACCCGGTTTAATTGATCGACTTGCCTGCAATGCCTTCACTACGTTAGCCTGTTCATTCGTGCTTAACGCATGCCATAATTTTGGCGAACGGATCAGACCATGCGCCAGAAAAGCAGCATCGACTAACGGCTGACCTCCTTTCGTAAAGTTCATGTAATCAGCCGATTGTGGATTGACTCCATTGGCAATTGCCTGCCGGGCCAGATCGAGGTAACGCTGGCGGGAGAGGCTTTCCTGTAGGTCGTCGTCGGCACTCAGTTCGAGCCAGGGAGCCAGGCCCGCCATTGTTCGTCCAAGGGCTTCGAGATGCGATACGGCGATACGCCCTGCCTGCTGCCCCGGTGCTGACTCGACCGGCATGGTTGCTTTCAAGCGATTTTGCGCCAGCGCCGACAGCACAGGATCGGCAACGTTCAGCAAGGTTTGCAACCAGTACGTCCGGTCGTCGCTGCTTGCGCTCTGTGCCGGAGTCGGGTCAGGAAAAATAGCCGTAATCCGGTCTTTGCCAACACCCAAGCTAACTGGCAATCCGGTAACAAGCCGGGTAAACATCCGCCGTTTCATAAATCATGTTTTAATCAGGTGATGTTCAGTACGTATGTGACAAGTTTATTTTTTTAGACAGGATTACAGGATTTGTCAATTAAAATCCTGTAATCCTGTCTAAACGAAAAACGGACCAACACTCTTTTCAGTAAAGCAAACAGGCTTATTTTTTACTGATTACGACTTTCTTCCAGTAAGGCTCCAATCCCTGTTTAGCTGAAACGTTCGACGTAGAAACACTGTTACCCATCTGAACTCGCCAAGTCAGTTACCCTGTGAACCAAGACCAGAAAAGTGCCGAACCACCACAGCCAACCGGCCGGATTTTTGATGTAGCCATCCTTCGGCGGCTATACGCGTTTGTGAAGCCTTATCAAACACGCTTTTATTCGCTGATTGGTATCATTCTGCTGGCCGCTTGTCTGGCTCCGCTAACGCCCCTGCTCATCCGATACACCATCGACAACGTGATTGCAATGGGCGACTACCAGCAACTGACGTTGATGCTGGTTCTGATGATTGGCGTTCTGGTTTTGCAGGCCATTATTCAATTCCTCAATACGTATTTGTCGGGCTGGCTGGGGCAATACATCATCCGTGATATTCGGGTGCAGTTGTATAGGAAAATCCTGCAGCTCCGGCTCAAATTTTTCGATAACACACCCATCGGTCGGCTCGTAACTCGCTCTATATCAGACGTCGAGACGCTGTCCGATGTGTTTAGCCAGGGCATGGCGGCCATTGCGGGTGATATTCTGCAATTAGTGCTGATTATTGGCGTAATGGTCTACACCGACTGGCGGCTGGCCCTTATCAGCCTGTCTACGATTCCGCTGATGCTGTTCAGTACGTACGTGTTCAAGGAGAAGATCAAAAAGTCGTTCAATGAGGTTCGAACCGCCGTTGCCAACCTGAATTCGTTCGTGCAGGAACACATTACAGGCATGAACATCGTTCAGATTTTTGGCAGCGAGAAAATCGAAGCCGAAAAGTTTCGGGCTATTAATCATGAACACCGGGCAGCTAACATTCGCTCAATCTGGTATTACTCAGTTTATTACCCCGTTGCCGATATTATTTCGGCGGTGGCGGTCGGAATGGTCGTTTGGTACGGGGCCAAGCAGATTATTACGTCCGATGTTACGTTCGGGACCGTTACGGCATTTGTCATGTTCATTAACCTGTTCTTCCGCCCAATTCGGATGCTGGCTGACCGGTTTAATACGCTTCAAATGGGCATTGTCAGCACCGACCGGATTCTGAAATTATTGGATAGTGACGAGTTTACGGTCAATGATGGAACCTTCGCCCCTACAGCTATCAAAGGCGAAGTGGAGTTCAGGGATGTGTGGTTTGCCTACAACAACGAAGACTGGGTGCTGCGCGATATTTCGTTTCGCGCCAATGCAGGCGAAACGGTGGCTTTTGTCGGCGCGACAGGTGCGGGCAAGTCATCCATCGTTAACCTGTTAAGCCGGTTTTATGCCATTAACAAAGGGGAAATCCGGGTCGATGGTGTGGATCTGCACGAGTACGAGCTGGGGCATCTGCGCCGAAATATTGGCGTTGTACTACAGGACGTTTTTCTCTTTTCCGACACCATCGAGAACAACATTACTCTCGGCGATAAAGGAATTAGCCGGGAGAAAATTGTGGAAGCGGCCAAACTGGTTGGTGTTCACGAATTCATCGAGCGGCTGCCGGGTGGCTACGAATACAACGTAATGGAACGCGGTTCGACCCTCTCGGTTGGGCAAAGGCAGTTGATTTCGTTTGTGCGGGCCATGGTGCAGGACCCTAAAATTATTGTGCTCGACGAGGCCACGTCATCGGTCGACACCGAAACGGAAGAGATGATTCAGGATGCCATTGGCAAACTGATGAAGGGACGTACCGCCATCGTTATCGCCCACCGGCTCTCGACCATCCAGAAAGCCAATAACATCATTGTGGTGGACAAAGGCCGCATCGTTGAACAGGGCAACCACGAAGAACTGCTTCAGCAGGAAGGTTTCTACGCGAACTTGTACCGGATGCAGTACAAAGAGGTTGTGTAAGTTGCACAAACTCCGTTGGGCAACCAAACCATAACAGGTGTTTTGTATCTTTTTAAAAACACCTTACAAAAAAAACGTGCTATGCAAACATTCATCGTTGAGATATTGGATGATAAAGCCGTCCCTTTACTTAGAGACTTAGAGAGTTTGAATATTCTACGGATTAAGCCATCTCCGACATCAGGTATAGAGACGATTTCGACGGACATCCCCAAACTATCCGAACAGTTTTGGGGGACAATATCTCCAGAGACAGCCTCAAAAATGCATATGCACGTTGAAATAATACGTAACGAATGGAAGAGAGATATCTGATTGATACAAATGTTATTATTGATTTCCTCGGCCAGAAGTTGCCGCTTAATGGCAAAGCTTTCGTAGCATCAATCATTGATGAGTCATTCATTACCTCATTTATCTGCAAGGTTGAAGTACTTTCCTACAACTTCGAGACAGAGCGGGAAGAGAACACGACGAAGCGTTTCCTTGAAAAGGCCCGTATACTTGGCATAAATGACGCGGTCATTGATCAAACGATTTTCATTCGTCAGCGAGACCGTCTCAAATTACCGGATGCTCTTATTCCCGCTAAGGCTATCGTTCACGACCTGACATTAATTAGCCGAAATGAACGGGATTTTTTTCGTGTTACCGGCTTAAAAACCGTCAATCTTTATAGCCTATGAACGGAATTTCACGCGCTACGAACGTAACGCATCTTCTTCATCCTCAGATCCGGCGCCGGTAATTCCTTCGGAAATCACTTTATGGCCCGGTACGTTCGGCCTTTCGTTTGTTGGGCCGGGGCCGCTGCCGTCGAGCGCATAGGCGATGGAGTCCGCTAAATCATCCGGTGCGATTTTAGCCGTTTTGTCAACCGCTTCGGGGTAATTTTCGCCCGTTTGCTGATTAATTACTTCCTCATCGGCATGGGGATCATTGTCCATACCGGACGGAACACGGCTGGACGAATCGCCAATCAACTCGTCGGAATCAGGGCTGAAGTATCGCATGGCTGTTGATGAGTTTGGTAATTCTCCATAACCCCGAAAACAGGTCCGCTGTTTATTCCTCGATCATCTTCCTGACCATAATCTTGTCGATCCGGCTCTTGTCCATGTCCACAATTTCGAAGCGAAAGTGGTGCCAGACAAATGTTTCGCCCTCCTTCGGAATGTCTTTCAGGATATGAAGCGCAAAGCCGCCGAGGGTGTCAAAACCCGTCAGGTCACGCCGGGCCTGGGTCGTCACATTGATGGACAGCGAGGAAAGAAAATCTTCGAAAGGCAGTTGCGCGTCGATCAGAAAACTACCGTCTTCGCGCTCCCGAATCTCATAATCCGAATGGATATCGTCGTTGATGTCGCCCACGAGCACATCCAGAATATCGTTCAGGGTAATCACGCCCAGCACGCCCCCATACTCGTCAACAATGACACCAACATACTGTCTGCGCTCCCGAAACCTCTCCAGCACCTGATAGGCCTTGTTATTTTCAGGGATAAAGAGCGCGTCGCGTTTCATGTCACTCAGACGCAACAGTTCGGCATCGAGGTCTTTACCCAAAAAATCTTTCGTATAAATCAGCCCGACCACTTCATCGACACCCCCATTGCAAAGCGGGTAAACCGAATGTTTGTGACCGATGATCCGGGCTTTATTTTCGGCGGGTTCATCCTCCAGATCGAGGTAAACAATCTCCTGCCGGTTGGTCATCAGGGACGTAATTTTGCGGTCGCCGAGTTGAAAAACGTTCTGCACAATTTCCTGCTCAATCTCTTCAATGGCCCCGCCCGATGTGCCTTCCTGAATTAAACTCTTGATCTCCTCCTCCGTTACAGCACTCTCGTTATGCTTGATATTCAACAACTTAAGTAATAAATCACTGGATAAAGTCAGGAGCGCGATGAACGGCGATGTCAACCGGGAGAGTACGTTCATGGGGGCCGCCATTGTTTTGGCGATGCCTTCGGGGTTGGAAAGGCCAATGCGTTTGGGCACCAGTTCGCCAAAGACGAGCGAGAGATACGTTAGCAGAAATAACACCAGCACTACCGCCACCGAATGCGCGTAAGGACGTAGTATATCAACCTGAGAAACAAAATTCTGAACGTCGGTGGTCAGTCTATCGCCCGAAAAAATACCGAGTAAAATGCCGATCAGGGTGATGCCAATCTGAACGGTTGACAGGAAACGGTTGGGAGAATTCGATAAATCGAGGGCTACCTGTGCCCGGTGGTCGCCATTTTTAGCGGCTGTTTCTAATTTAGATCTACGAGAAGACACCAGAGCGATTTCTGACATGGAAAACACACCGTTCAGAATCGTCAATAACAAAATAATAAGGATTTCCACAAAGGAAGGCGGTTGGCTCGTTGCAAAAATATAGAAATGGAACTGCTTTGCAACAAGTTCAAGCAGATGAAGGACCGGCCAGTTGTAAGCAAAATGGCCTGTTTACGGCATCGACGTATCGAAAGGTGCGCTCTTGATTAAACTTGTCTGATAGTCAACGTGCGACAGACCGGTGGTTTCGCTACTTTTACGGTTTGAACTGCATACTGCCTGATGATTGTTTTTATTAACGACCGCCCAATTCGGCTCGTTGGCCCCAATGCGGCTGCTCAGTTGACCAACCCGACATTGACCCACCCGGCTATTGTCGACTACGACCAAATTGTTGATGCCCGCTTAGAGGCTCTCAAATCAGACTCCCTGCATGGTCATCTGCTGGTGCTGAACGCAACGCCCGCTACGGTGAGCAAACTGCTGGCGCTTCTGCAAAAGACCGATGAGCGTAACCTTTTGTCGGTTACATTAGGCTGCCTCGATAAAGAATCCTGCGAAGACGCGATTAAAAAACCGTTCAGGATAATCAAAGCCGCCGGAGGGGTCATTTTTAAGCAGGACAAACTGCTGCTTATGTTCCGGCGGGGCGTCTGGGATTTGCCCAAAGGCAAGCTGGATGACGGCGAATCATCGCGGCAGGGAGCGGTCCGCGAAGTGCTTGAAGAAACCGGTGTTCGAGTTGCCATTGGCGACCGGATCTGCACAACCTGGCACACGTATGCCCTGAACGGGAACCGCATTCTGAAACGCACGAAATGGTATCGGATGAGTGTCGTCGATGATAGCCGCATGGCCCCCCAGACTGCCGAAGATATTGAAAAACTCGCCTGGCTCGACAGTCGGGAAGTTAAACTGGCCCTCACAAATTCCTTTAGCTCAATTCGTTACGTCATTGACGAATCCGGGAAGAAGCATAAGGTATAGTCTGCCACGAGCAAATACCTTTCTGTAAGAATCCGGCTCAGTGAAGTGAAGGCCACTTGTCCGCTCTCGGTTGACTTTTTTACCCTTAGCGGTTAGCTCATCCTGTTAATCCTGTCGAAACATAAACTTGTTCTACACCCTCTGTAGCTGATACGGCAGGAACTCGTCAACGTCCTGCCCGTAGCGGTGCAGGTCGCGGATGATGCTCGAACTGATGGGTGCGAGATGTGGCGAGGTGATCAGAAATACAGTTTCCACGTCTTCATATACGTACCGGTTAACCTGCGAAATACCATTTTCATATTCAAAATCGGTGGTATTTCGCAGACCACGAAGCAAAAATTTCGCACCAATTTCCCGCGCTACGTTAGCCGTTAAATCATCGTAACTAATAACCCGCACGGCTGGCTGCTGGCTAAACGCCCGCTCGATAAGCCCCATCATCTGCTCCAGCGGAAAATAGCGTTCCTTGCGGGCGTTGCGTCCGATGCCAATAACCACCTCATCAAACAAGTGTAAACCGCGCAGCACAATGTCTTCGTGGCCTCGGGTAAATGGGTCAAACGAACCGGGGAAAAGGGCGATTTTCTTCATAACAAGTGAACGGGCGAACGAGCGAATGAAACCTACCGAATGGTATTCGCTCATTCACTGAGTAGGGATAGTCCGTATAAGCTTAAATAGCGATGGTCGGGCAGGTCGTTGAATTCGGGCGCCAGCGTTAAACCGGGGGGTGTCTGACCAAACAAAAGATGGGGCAAAAACCGACTCAACTCTGCGTAGGCTACTGCAAACGGCGTAATCTCACCATACAGAGTCACCTGAATCAGGTCAGGGTTCAGCTTTTGCTCATCCAGAACATAGAGGACGTAGTACGCTAAATCCTGCGCGTTTTTGTAGCCAAACCGGTTGCAGTAATGCAGATTATGCGTGTGGCGGTGGATAATTGTCACAAACTCATCTTCAAAAAATAAATACACACTGTCAGATGTCAGCGCATGTCGGTCGAGGTCAGCCGTGGCCTGAACCAACGCGCCAATCTGGTGGATGAACGTAATGGGCTGGAGTGGGTAGACTTCCGAGAAAAAATCAGCCAGCGGATGTTCCAGATTGAACACGGACAAAAACCCTTCCGCTTGATGGGCAAAGGCTGACGCAAATTCATGAGCCGGTAACGCGCTCCCGCGCATGAGTGCCAGATAGCTCCCGGCGTATTCCTTGCGAAAAAGCGGGGCTGGCACAAGCGTGAACGAAGGCGAGTTGACACCAATTCGAATGGATTGCCAGGGGCCGGCCGCTAACACCGGATGCTCACGAAACACCTCGGGCAGGATGTTCGTCATTGAGCGATCCGTTAGCAAGGATGGAAACGTATAATCTTCGAGATACAAACCCCGGCCACGTTTATCCTGCACCATAAACCGGAACCGATCCCGGCCAACGTCCAAACTCAGCACCGATTGATCGGTAAGGGTAGGGTCGAACGTATCGGCGCGTATGGTTACGGTAGGCGTGAGAGTCACAGCGATTTGCACAGTACGAAGCTACTAAATGGTGTGAGTAAAAAGGTAACGAGTCATTAATATAGTGTAATGCTCTCAAAAACGACATTTCTTCCTTGAACTTCCGGAATCGACACGTCATTTATTGCAGATAACCCCGCAGTGTAAATACCTCATCGAGCGAGTCACAATACCGAAATAAGGCGTGTACTTCTTCGGGTGGATACTGTTTGATTTCGGCAAACGTCATCAGCCGAACCTCTTCGATGATCTGCCCGTCGAGGCTCATTTCGGGGTCGATTCCCTGACGGAGTGTACCACCCACGGCATTCACCGTAAAAAACAACTCGATTGCATGCAGGGGTGGTTGCCTGAACTCGTTCACGAACAGCATATCGCCAATCTCGATTTCCAGACCCGTTTCCTCCATGAACTCCCGAATCAGGGCATCGGGAGCGGCTTCGCCAAACTGAGAACCGCCCCCTGGTGGGCACCAGAACGTGTTGGTCGGACCAATACCCCGATGCCGAACCATCAATAGGCGGTCGTTTTCGCGGTACAGGCCGCAAACGCGCAGCCGAAGCCGGTTTCCATATAATTTCAGCACCTCCTCGCGGGGCTTATCAACGACATGCGTCACAGGATACATTGTATTTGGGGACGCAAAGGTAAACGTTTTTGGTATTAGGTATTGGGTTTACAGTTTGTGGTTGGCTGACCGCAACGGCGGACCGGCGGGTGTTGCTGACGCGTCAGCCAACCATAAACTGTAAACCACAAACCGTTAAACCTTAATACGGGCTTCCCGAAATATAGCTTTCGAGCGAGTCGATGCGGATTTTCTGATCGCGGATGATTGCCGTCACTACGTCATTGATGGAAATAATGCCGATGAGTTCGCCTTTATCCATTACGGGCAAATGCCGAATGTGCTTATCGGACATGATTACCATACAATCTTCCAGCGTCTGCTCTGGCGCGATGGTAATCACATTGGGCGTCATTACGTCGGCAATGCGGGTATCGTCGGAATGGCGGTCTTTCAGAATGATCTTGCGGGCATAGTCGCGTTCGGAAAAGATCCCCGCCAGCACGCCATTATCGACAACGAGCAGAGCGCCAATATTTTTGTCGGCCATAACGATAAGTGCCTCAAGCACAGTTTGGTCGGACGATACGCTATACAGCGCGTTAATGGACTTTCCATTGAGGACTTGACGTATATTCATCGGGGAGAAGGGTTTAGTAGAGGGTGAAGATAATAAAAAGAGAGAACGGGTGAAAGGAGGTCCGAAAAAAGGGCAAAAAAAAACAGCAAAGTGCCCCGCGAGTCCCTATGGGTATAAGATAAGTTTAGCTTTTGGACAGGATTATAGCCGGGCAAATCAGTTAAATTTAACGTATTCAGCCTACTTCCTGTCTTTCCGGTTTCCCCTTTTTTTCGTAAATTAGACCCATGAACGAAACCCAAACGGCTGCGCATTTGCTGGCTAAACGTTTCCCCTTTAAGCCGACACCTGGTCAACTGGATTTCTTTGAAAAAATTGGCCAGTTCATTACGCCCGAAGAAGTTGAGCGCTACCGCGACTGTTTTTTGCTTCGCGGATATGCCGGTACAGGCAAGACAACCCTCGTTGGCACGCTCATAAAAGTGCTGCCCCGGTTCGGGTATAAATCGGTATTGTTAGCCCCCACGGGCCGGGCGGCTAAAGTTATGACCAATTACGCCAAAAAACCGGCGCAGACAATTCACCGGAAAATATACCGGCAGGTAGCCGACCCCGGTTCAAGTACGCTGGCGTTTCAGCGGCAGAAAAATTACCACGAGGACACGCTGTTTATTGTCGATGAGGCTTCGATGATTTCCGACGAAGCCGATTTTGGCGGCAAGGGATTACTGACTGATCTTATTGATTACGTATTTGAAAATCCCGGCAATAAACTGATGCTCGTGGGCGATACGGCCCAGTTGCCGCCCGTTGGCCGCGAATTAAGCCCCGCCCTCGACCCTGGCTTTCTGACCAGTGCCTTCGACATGACAGTGTATGAGCAGGAGTTGACCGAAGTGATGCGCCAGGACGAAGAATCCGGCATTTTGTATAACGCGACCGGTTTACGGATGATTCTCGGCAAAACCGAACCGACGCCCAAATCGGTTGGCTTCGATGCGCTGTTACGTGATAACGCGCCGGAACCATCCGGCGAAGTCCCTCCTATTCAGTTAAATGTCCGGTCGTTTACTGACATTTTCAAAATGCCGCTGATGAAACTGGAAGATGGCATTCGATACGCGTACCACAAATACGGGCGCGAAAACACAGCCATTATCTGCCGTTCCAACAAAACGGCGGTGCAATACAATCAGTTTGTCCGGCGAATGATTGACCAGTGCGAAGAAGAACTCGACGCGGGCGATATGCTGATGATTGCCCGGAATAATTACACCGTTCTGGACGAAGACTCACCGGCTGGTTTTCTGGCAAATGGCGAATTCGCTGAGGTGCAGAAAATCCGAAACAAAGAAGAAATGCACGGTTTCCGGTTCGCTACGGTAACGCTGCGATTGATCGATTACGAAGAACAGCCCGATTTCGACGCAAAAATTATGCTCGATACGTTGCATACGCCCGTGCCGTCGCTAACATCCGACCAGTATAAAGCGTTATATGAAAGCGTGCTGAAAGATTATTTTTACATCAAGAGCAAGAAAGAGCGATCCGAAGCCATGCGTCGCGACCCGTATCTGAATGCGTTGCAGGTGAAATTTGCCTACGCGCTCACCTGCCATAAAGCGCAGGGCGGACAATGGAGCGCGGTGTTTGTGGATCAGGGTTTTCTGCCGGATGGTCAGGTGAACGACGAGTTTGTGCGGTGGCTTTACACCGCCCTGACCCGCGCCACCGACGAAGCGTTTCTGATGAATTTCAATCCGCAATTTTTTACATAAAGGAGGAAAGGAAATAAACGGGAGGAATGGGACGAAGGGGAACAACCTCACTGCCTTTCCTCCCCTTCGTCCCGTTCCTCCCTTTTCTCCTTTAGAATTATGTCTCTCGAATGGATTATGAGTGCCTGTATTGGCGTTGGACTGGCGGCCTGCTGCGGGTTCCGGGTGTTTGTGCCGATGCTGATTGCCAGTGCGGCTACGAAACTCGGCATTATTGGCACTATGAACGGTTTCGAGTGGCTGGGCGGCTGGCCTGCTTTGCTTGGTCTGACCGTTGCCACGGTTTTTGAACTTGGGGCTTACTATATTCCCTGGCTCGACAATATGCTCGATACCGTCGCTACGCCCGCGTCCGTCATTGCCGGAACACTGCTCAGTACGTCGTTTTTGCAAATTGACAACCCTGTTTTGCATTGGGGATTAGGGCTGATACTCGGCGGCAGTTCGGCGGGAATTATTCAGGCCGGAACCAGTCTGCTTCGTCTCGGCTCAACAGCCACTACGGGCGGGGTTGCCAACCCGATTGTAGCAACGGGCGAAAATATTGCGTCCGTAGGGTTGTCCATTTTCTCTATTTTCCTGCCGCTGGTAGCCGTTGTCCTTATTATCCTGCTGCTGATTTTCGTCATTGGGCGATTAGTTGCCAAACGCAAGGTGTGGTTTAGCAGCCCGTCCGATAAACAGGCAGGAAATTCAATCAATCAGATACCCCGCAGTATGAATGGCCGATCCTGAAAAGCCCGTTAATCTGAACAAAAGATGGCTGGCCGATTATCGGCCAGCCATCTTTTGTTTCGTATCAGGTCCGTTACGTAGCAAATGTCATACGAACAGCACGTTTATGTAAGCAAAGACAGATTATAACTTCTCTACCGTCCGGCGCACGAATGCAGTCAGATCGGCACCGGTCAGCATATTTTGCGAAAGCAGGGCCAGATCGTACACCTGTTTTACCAACGCTTTCTGTGCATCGGTATCTGACTCGGCCAGAATTTTAGCAATTACCGAATGGTTCGCGTTGACCACTACGTTGTGGGTCATCGGGAAATTACCGTAAAACGACTGCTCACCCGACAGGGCCGACATGTCCTTCATCCGACGCATGAACTCTGGTTGCGTAATGGTAACGGGCAGTTCGTCGGTAGGCTGCGCTTCGATGCTTACATTCAGCATCTTATTGTTCAGCACCTGATCAAAGACTTCTTTTAGTTTGGTTTGGTCATCTTCCGACAAAACGCTTTCGTTATTGAGCCCTTTGTCAATCAGTTTATCGAGCGTATCGGCATCTACCCGCTGGAAATGCACTTTTTCGAGCTTCTGCTCCAGCGCGTTGATGAAGTGTGCGTCGATGACGTTATCCATCAGCAACACGTCGTACCCGCGCCGAACCGCCGATTCAACATAGGCGTCCTGTTGT
>JANPJE010000246.1:0-33631 GCA_031425355.1 Spirosoma sp.
CGTCGGCCGGCTTTCAGTCCCTGTTGACGGCCTATTACGAGGATTATTTAAAACTGAATCCAACGCGGGCTTCAATCATGGGCGATTACCGCTACAACGATCAACTCGAAAACCCGCTCAGTCAACCCTACCGCGATCAGATGAAGGTGCTATTTACGCGGTATCTGGATGGGCTGAAAACCTACAAGGAGCAGCAACTGGGTGAGCGGGATAAGCTTAACTACCAGATTTTTCGCTACGACCTAACAACTAAGCTGGCAGCGATGGAATTTCCAGATCATCTGATGCCCATGAACCAGATGTTTGATTTTCGATTCTATTTTTCGCTAATGGGTTCAGGCTCCAGTATTCACCCGTTTAAGTCGGCGAACGACTACGACGATTTTCTGAAACGAATCAATGGCTTTGTCGCTCTGACCGATACCGCCATTGCCAATATGCGGAAGGGTATGGCGCAGAATTATATGCAGCCGAAGGTGGTGATTGGGAAGGTATTACCCCAGATAAAAGCGATGCTCGTTGACGATGTGACGAAAAGTGTTTTTTACAAGCCGGTACAAACGATGCCAGCCACCTTCTCGGTCGAGGACAAACAACGCCTGACGACGGCGTATACCACCGCTATTACGGAGCAGATTATACCCGCTTACAGTCGGCTCTATACGTTTCTCCAGAACGAGTATCTGCCCCGGTGCCGCGAAACGGTTGGCCTCGACGCTATGACCAACGGCAAAGCACAGTACGCGTACTTAGTTAAATCGTCGACAACTACAGACATGACGCCCGATGAGGTGCATACGCTGGGGCTGATCGAGGTAAAACGGATTCGGCAGCAGATGGAGACCATCAAGCAGCAGGTAGCTTTCAGCGGTGATCTGAAAGCTTTTTTTACGTATCTGGCTACCGACCCCAAATTTTTTCCCTTCCAGACGGATGAAGATGTCGTCAAAGGTTTCCAGCAGATCTACCAGACTATGAAGCCGCAGTTGCCGGGTCAGTTCAACATGGTCCCGAAAACAGCGTTCGAGATTCGGCCGGTTGAAAAGTACCGCGCAGCTACGACATCGGCTCACTACATGTCTGGCACACCCGACGGCTCACGGCCGGGTGTGTTCTACTTTCCGGTACTCGATGCGAAAACGTACAGCTATTGGCGCATGGAAGACCTGTTTCTGCACGAGGCCATTCCGGGGCACCATTACCAGATTTCGCTCCAAAACGAAAACACGGCCCTTCCTGCCTTTCAGAAAATTGGTAATTACGGGGCTTACATTGAAGGCTGGGGTTTATACGCCGAGAGTCTGGGCAAAGCACTGGGTCTGTACACCGATCCGTTCCAGGCGTTGGGACGCTACCAGGGCGAAATTCACCGGGCCATCCGGCTGGTGGTCGATACGGGGATTCACCACAAAGGCTGGACGCGCGAGCAAGCTATTCAGTACAGTTTGGCCAACGAACCTGTCACCGAAGCCTCAGCTATTCAGGAGATAGAGCGTTACATTGCCATGCCGGGACAGGCGGTTTCCTACAAGATTGGCGAGTTGAAAATCATGGCCATTCGCCAGAAAGCGGAGAAAGCCTTAGGGAATCGGTTCGACACCCGGGCCTTCCACGATCAGGTGCTGAAAGACGGGCCGATGCCACTGGCGATTTTTGAGGCTAAGATGGATAGCTGGATTAAGAGTCAGCAGGCAATCGCCAAAAAGAACTAATACCAGTAAGGATTAATCAAAAAACCAAGCCTCTATCCACACCGCTTTTATGCCCCCTTCAACCATGAAAACACCCGTTGTGACAGGTTTATTATTTCGTTTAGTACTGGCCGTTTCTTTCAGTAGTTTGGTCGCCTGTTCATCAGTTTTACAGGCCAATCGACTGAGTAGATCATTCCCCCGGCAACCCGCCGAAACGATGGCCAATGTGCCCCTTGAATCCGTACCCGAACAGGCACTATTCATGGACGAGGCCCGTCAACCTGATGCTGAAGCAACCTACGGCTCACCACGCTCAATGGCATTGGGCTACCGATGGGCTTTCATCAGAAGGGGGAGCACTCAAAACAGCCCCGGTTTAGGAAATTGGGTCGTTAAGCCCAATAAGTAGCGTTGACGTTCATTTAGTATCGGCTTACGTCAAATCACCAGTTAACCCCAACTCCCTATGCTCACTTCTCGATTGATCAGGCAGACCAGTATAGTGCTGACTATTGTCGCCACTACGTCCAAAAAAGCTTGAAACAGAGCGTATCAGTATCTGTTGAGTGAATTCCGGTAAATGGTTGAATGGGGGTTATGACATCACTTCTCCCTTCTGATCCTTACCAAATTGAAACAGGCGGGCAAGGAATGACCGGATACGCTGGCCGTACGAATGCGTCGAACTATCAAATCGGGTGGCTCGAAAATCACGCATAATGGCCTGTAGTTCTGAGCGTTTGATAGGCTTGAGCAGGTAGCCGAGCCGCTCATGTTTGAACGCCCGAAGAGCGTACTCATCGTAAGACGTTGTCAGAACGATGGGAGTGGGAGAGGGGTGCGATTCAAAAATATCGAAACACAACCCGTCTGCTAACTGAACATCAGCAAAGATCAGATCGACAGGCAAAGCGTTGGCAAACCACCGCCGGGCCTGAGCCACACTGCCCAGTTCGGCTACTACCTCAACATGGGCATCGGCCTGTAACAGCATCCGGTGGAGTCGCCCGGCGGCCAGAACTTCGTCTTCGATAAGTACGCAGCGAATCAGGGACGCTTTCATGCGGCAATCAGCGGAATACGGACCCGAAACTGAACGGCATCGCTGGTGATTTCAATGGATTGATTTGTCAACAGCCGATACCGCTCCCGCAGGTTCTGCAAGCCAATTCGCGTCGATTCGTCCCGACCGTTGCTCCGAAGAATCGTTTTAGCCTGTACGTTATTGGCAATTACCAAATAATCCGGTCCTTCTTCCAGAATCTTGATAATCAGCGGATTTTCTTTCGAGACGACGTTGTGCTTAATCGCATTTTCAACCAGCAGTTGCAGACTTAGGGGCGCGATACGTCGGCCCATCGCCGTTGAAACGAGTTGCTTTTCAATCTGTAAATTCTCCCGAAAGCGGGTTTTGTTGAGGTAGATATAGGCATCCAGAAACTGCATCTCTTCTTCGAGACTCACCAAATTTTTCTCCCGGTTAACCAGCACGTAGCGGTACACGTCGGCGAGTTGTTCCAGGTAAGCCGAAGCCGGTTCGTTGTCGTCGATCATCGACGCGAGTGTGTTCAGGCTATTGAACAGAAAATGGGGATCGAGCTGACTTTTGAGCACTGCTAACTGCGACTCTAACGAAACGCGGGCCAGTTTTTCGGCTTTTTGCACATTCTCCTTCCACGACTGAAAAAAATAAACGCTTTCATAACAGAGCGTTACAATGATTGTTGGGATGAGGTTGATGCGAAAATCGGACAGCAAATCGGTGCCTTCGTGAAAATTCAGGAGCTTTCCGCAGATCCAGTAATTGACCGACACCGATACGACCAACGTGTACAGCACAACGGTAATCGTTTGCCAGATCAGCCGCTGGCGGGTCTGGCTGAAGAGCGGAAAACGCCGTCGCGATTCCAGAAAAAGCTGTCTGTCGCCCTCCCACAGCAGCAACGTACTGGTAAACGACAGAAATACACTGTTACGAAACACCAGGCCAAATTCCAGAAAATCGTCTGGATGCATGGCGAATGGCATCAGGAAGCCAATGAGTGGAATGCCAATAAGCCGGATGTAGCGGTCGTATAATCGGGGCTTCTCCATGGTGTATCGTTTGCTACGTATGTTACTGGATTGGTTCCTGTGACCCGGCCTGTTTCGGTAAGTTAAAAACTCCTGCTTCTTGATTGGCCGACGACCGATAAATACTCACTTTTTAAACGAGCCGAAGGTGTACCCGATGGTCACATTGGCTAACAGGCCGCCGGTTCCGGGAAATCCCTGCGGTGCAGCTTTATACGTTTCTTTCTTCTCGGTGACCTTATTGTCGTACGTTAACTTGTTGTTAGTGAGCGAACTCCATACGTTGGGCCAATACCGAACACTGGGCATAATCAAGATACCGGACAGTGCATTGGCCTGTTTTCGGAATGGATAATATTTATAGTAGGCCCCGGCACCTAATGTTACTGTTTGGTAAGAGGTGATCCGATTGGTAGCTGTTTTTGGCATACCATCGTAATAGAGTTCATAAAAGTGCAGTTTGGGTTCAAACCGAATGTCAAGTGAAGGGGTAAGGCGATATCCAATGCCGATACCCAGCGTAGACGTTAATTTCTCGGATAGCTTCTGATCCTGAGCCGTTTGCGATGCGGTTTTCCCATCCAGATTGATATTGAATCCGTGTGAATAGCTGAACACCATCCGTTTGGTAGTGTATTCGGCCTGTACGTTAAATCCACCAAGCAAGAGTTGACTAACGCCCCCGCCCACCGTTAGCCGATTTGAATACGGGAAGTTCGTTTGTTGCGCCGATGCGACAAAGGCCAGCGTGCTGATTAATGCGAACGTGAGAAGAATTTTCATGGTCTGTTTCGTTTAAAACCATGACAAAATTGGCCGGCACGCTACTGGCAAAAAATGGATGGGCCGGTGAAGCGTCGGCAGCGCGGGGTGAAGCGTAGCGGGCGCGGGGTGAGCAATTCAGGCTTCGAGCCAGGCTTTGAACAGAATGGCCTTTTCTCGGCTGACCAGCACTTCCTGATTCGGATCGGGCAGCAGGTCCAATTTCAGTTTGCCATTGAAATACGTATGAATGCGGCTAATGGCGGCCATGCTGGCGGTAAACTGCCGGTTGAGCCGAAAAAACAGAGCCGGGTCCAGCAACCGTTCCAGTTCTTCGAGGGTATAATCGACCAGAAACTGCCGCCCATCCCGCCGAACCAGACACGTAATTTCCTGTGCTGTAAAGAAATAAGCGATTTCGTCCTGCCCAACGGGAATGAACTGATCCTGATTTTTCACCAGAAAGCGGCTCTTCGTCTTACGGCCACTCCCTCCCACGGACAGCATATCGAGCAAGGCTTCCATTTTCACCGTCAGTTCGGGCACCGAGACGTCCGTTTTCATCGACCTAAATTTGGCGAGAGCGGCCTCCAGTTCAGCCGCCTTGATGGGTTTGAGCAGGTAGTCGATGCTTCGGACCTTGAAAGCCCGAATGGCGTATTCATCATACGACGTAGTGAAAACAATGGGACTGTGGGCGGGATACGTCTCGAAAATCTGAAAGCTCAGGCCATCGGCCAGTTGAATATCGGAGAGGATCAGATCGACAGGCGAATTTTGGGCGAACCATGTTTTCGCCTGACTAACGCTTTCGAGCACGGCCACTACGTCGATGCCCGCGTCGATTCGATGGAGGAGTTTTTGTAGTCGTTCGGCGGCTGGAGCCTCGTCTTCGATGATAAGGATTTTCATGGAGTACGGTTCATGTAACGGCAAGATAATCAGAAAACGAAAATAGACCGGACGGTTTCGGTTGACCCTGTATTTTTCAATGCTTCGCCCCGGCGTTCCAACGCTTCACCCCCCAACGGATTTTACAGCGATGAGTCCGTAACCACATTTGTCCCGGCAATCGGCAACGGGCACCGATTTCTGATTGCTTCCCCGGTGTATAAGGCTTATCAGATTTATAAACCGATTACGTAGTTGGCGCATTTGTTGGCTATAAGGCCGGTTTTGGTGAAAACATTATTCGGCCTTACCTCAATGTGCAACTGCTGGGCTTCTTGCACGTGGCCTCTCAAAGTAGCCCGCGCCCAATTATCGGGCAAACGACGGAAGGGCCTGTTTAGGTCGGAACGGTCCAGTTTGGCATTGATTTTTTAACGCTTATTAAGTCGATCACGCGATGAAAACGTTCCTTTTCCTTATCCTGATAATAAGCACTGTTCAGGCGCAGTCTTACCGAATTGTTACCGGGAAAGTGAGTGATGCGGCATCGGGTTTGGGGTTAGCCGGGGCAACGGTAATCATGCAGGAACGGGCGGGTAAAGGTGCCCGCACCGATTCAGAAGGCCGGTTTACGCTCATCCTGCCAGCGGAAAAACTAACGTTGCTGGTGAGTCATCTGGGGTATTCTGCACGGCGCATTCCGCTGACTCTCAGCCGGGACGAGGACATTACCGTTCGGTTACAACCCACCAATAACCAACTCGATGAAGTGGTTGTAACGGGTCAGTCGAATCAGGATAAGGTCATGTCTACCCAGACCAGCGTGGACGTAGTGGATCGGAAAACGGCACTATCCCTGCCAGTGGCTTTTGGCGAAATTGACATTATTAAAGTGCTGCAACTCAAGCCGGGCGTGAAGTCTACCGGCGAAGGCACCAGCGGCATCAGCGTTCGGGGCGGCAGCACGGACCAGAACCTGTTTCAGTTTGATGGCACGACGGTCTATAACCCCAGCCACCTGTTCGGATTTTTCAGCACCTTCAACATCGACGCCGTCAAAAGTGTATCGCTTTATAAAGCGGGCTTTCCGGCAGAATATAGCGGTCGGCTCTCGTCGGTGGTTGATGTTACGTCGCTCAATCCCACAGACAGCAGTTTTCATCTGGGGGGCGGCATTGGGCTGATTGCGTCCCGGCTGAACGTGACGGGTCCCATTGGCAACAAGATCAAGTTCAATCTGGCCGGTCGGCGGACCTACGCCGATGTGTTTACCGAAGCCATCAACCGCCGGAACGCCGACCTGCCTAACAACAACCCCATTCCCCGGTATTACTTCTACGACCTCAACGGACGGATTGACTACACCATCAATGACCGGAGCAAGATTTTCCTGAGTGCGTACACCGGGCGTGACCGGTTCCTGCTGCCGACGGACGTGTTTCGGAGCGCGTTCGATTGGGGCAACACGGCGGTTTCGCTGCACTGGAATCAAAGCTCGAACGACTTTCGCTGGAATAGTCACCTGTCGGGGCACTACGCCAACTACGATTATAGCTTAGTCTCGACCTTCGACCGCTTTACGTTCAACATTGGGTCAGGTATTCGGGATTTGGTGCTGAAAGAGCGCGTCACCTGGCAACCCAATCGCAGCCATACCGTTACGTTCGGGGGCGAAGTGACCCGCAGCCGGTTCTCAATCTCGCGGGTGAATATTTCGAGCGCCAAACCCGAAGAAAACATCGACACGGGCGAGAACCCCCGCGTGTGGGAAGGCGGTCTGTTCGTGAGTGACGACTGGAACGTAACGCCCAAACTGAAAGTGAGTGCGGGCCTGCGGTGGTCGGGCTTCCGGCAGGACAGTGTGGGTTACAACGCGCCGGAACCGCGTTTGGCGCTTCGGTACGCGTTCAGCCCGTCGGTATCGATCAAGGCCAGCTACGCCCGCATGGTGCAGTGCCGCCATTTGGTGGTCAGCTCGGGCGCGGCCCTGCCCACCGACATCTGGTATCCATCGACGGCTAAAATCAAACCGGAGTATAGCGATCAATTGGCAGCCGCCCTAACCTGGAACATCGGCAATAAGTTTTTGCTCACCAATGAGTTGTATTACAAGCGGTTACGGCAGGTGGTCGATTTCAAGACGGGAGCGCAACTGTTCGCCAATGACCGCTTAGAGAACGAATTCGTGTCGGGCAGTGGCAGTGCGTATGGAAATGAGATTTACCTGGAGAAAACGTCCGGGCGGCTGCGCGGCTGGGTGGGTTATACGCTGGCCTGGACCTGGCGCGAGTTCCCCGATATTGAGAACGGCAGGCGGTTTTTTCCGCGATACGACCGGCGTCACGACATCTCAGTGGTGCTGATGTACCAACTGCGGCCCCGGCTGTCGCTGTCGGCTACGTGGGTGTATAATACGGGCAATGCGGTGTCGCTGGCAATGGGTCGCTACGTGTCGATGGACAATTCGTACGTTCGGGTGGAGGAGCCGACGGAGCAGGTTGTGCCCGAGTTTCCGGGCCGCAACAATTACCGGATGCCGCCCTACCACCGCCTGGATTTGGGGTTCGTGTATAAATTCCGTCCTCGACGGGGCGAAACCGACATTACGTTTAGTGTCACCAACGCCTACAACCGCGCCAATCCGTACCTGATTACATATCAGGCTCAGGAAGATTCGGAGGGAAATCCAACGGGCACGTTCAGGGCGCGGGCCATTACGTTGTTTCCATTGCTGCCTTCTGTGACATACAATTTTCGGTTTTGATTATGAAATTTCATCCATCTCAACTCATGTACGGCTTGGTGCTCCTGACGGGTATAGGACTGGCCGCCTGCCAGCAAGACATCGACGTCGATTTGCCGCCATACGAGTCGAAACTCGTTGTGGAATGTTACCTCGAAGACGGTCAGCCCATCCGCCTGAGCCTGCTGGAAAGTCAGGGATATTTAGAAACGGCCGCGCTGCCAATCGTTAACGGAGCGACCGTCGTTCTGACGCATAAGGGGCAGCGCGATACCATTCCCAACGTACCGTATGTGGATCGTGTTGTCGGAAAATCGTACAATTACAGCAGTCCGAAGCGGATCAAAGCCGATTACGACGCGCCGTATACCCTGACGGTGACCGACAAGCGGGGCCGAACCCTGACCGCCACAACGCGGTTTATCCGGTCCGTGCCGATTAAAAGCATCACGCCCGAATTTAATAAGAAAAACGAAGCCTACGGGCTGACCAAATTTGACGACGACCCGCAACAGAAGAACTTTTACCGCCTGACGCTGACCCGCAACCGCCGGGCCGATACGTTGTCGCTCGACGCGCTGCTGGATGATTCGTTCAGCAACGGGGAAGAGATCAACTGGGGTTCAGGGTACAGTTTTAAGCCGGGCGATACCATTCATGCAACCCTGTATCACTGCACAGAGGAATACTATAAATTTTTGACCACCGCGCAGAGTGCGCGGCAGGCCAATGTCAATCCGTTTGCCGCATCAGGTGAGGTCATCAGCAACGTATCGGGTGGTTTAGGCGTACTGGCAACATTATCGTACGCGTACAAAACCGCCATTGTGCCCTGAGGTAATAACTTGGTTTACAGCCCTGCAAACATTTCCTCCATACAAACAATTTTCACCTTTTTAATCACTCGATCAATGACTGTAGTGAATTCTCTCAAATCGGGGCGATTGCTGCTAATCGCCTGTTTCGTCACTTTTTACGTAGCGGGTTGCACATCGACCGGCACGGACCCACAGCCAACTACCGATCAGTATTTAGTCAGCAGCCGCAACGTAACGACCCTCACCAAAGATCAGTTGGTGGCGCAGGCATCGGCCATCAACCCCGCCTATGCTATTCTGTTACGACAAGGTATATCGGTGGTCAAACTCGTTTATAAAACCAAGAACTGGGATGGCACCGACATTCAGGCATCGGGTTTGGTGCTGGTGCCCAACACGACCGATGCCGTTCCGATGATTAGCCAGCAGCATGGCACCATCTTCAGCGATGCCGAAGCGCCGTCCAATTTCAACCCATCGAGCGAAGCGTATCAGGTCTCCACCATTTTTGCGTCCATCGGCTATATCATGGTCTGCCCCGACTACATCGGCTATGGTGAATCCAAAAATCTGCCGCACACCTACGAGCATCGGGTGGGGCTGGCGCAGGCCAGTTTAGACATGCTGCGGGCCGCGCGCGAGTACATCAAAAGCCAGTCGGCCATCAAGTGGGATTCGCGGTTGTATCTGACGGGCTACTCCGAAGGCGGTTACGCGACGATGGCGCTGTATAAGAAAATGCAGGACGAGGTGCCCACCGAATTTAACCTGCGGGCGGTTTCCTGCGGAGCGGGCGCGTATGACAAAACGGGCTTCATGAAGGCTTTGTTGACCCAGAAATCGGCGGGCGTGGCGCAGTGGAACCGGGCGTTTTTGTGGGTGCTGCTCACCTACGATCAACTCTATAAGATTAACCGACCACTGTCTTTTTACTTCAAAGAGCCGTATCTGACCCAGATTCAGGCCAGTCGGCAGTTGGCTACGCTTGAGGTGAGTTTCGATCAGACCCTCACCGACTCGTTCAAAGAGGGCATATTAAAGGGAACGGATACCGCCTTTCTGAACGCCGTAGCGGACAATAATATTTATGACTGGAAACCGCTAACACCCCTGCAACTATACCACGGCGATGCCGATCAGCAGGTGTATTACCTGAACTCGAAGAATGCATTTGACGCCATGCAGGCACGGGGAGCGGGCCAAACGGTGCAGTTGCTCACGATTCCCGGCAAGACACATATTCAGGCAATTTCGGACTGGATCACCGGTACGTACAGCCTGTTTACTACGGTTCAATAACAGAACAGGCTATGAAGTATCTCATCAATAAAGAGTCAATGTCGCCAATGGCTGAGATTGAACACGTGCTAACCCGCAAACTCTTTGTCCGGTCAACCGAGTTCGGGCCGGATTCCGACTTGTTTTATCAGACAACGATTTACCAGACCGATTTTCTGGAGCTACTGAATCATCTGGAGCACCGTTTTTCCATTGAGCTTCGGGAGGAGGAAATCAGTCAGGTGCGCACCGCCCGGCAATTAAGCGACCTCGTGTTGCAACACCTTCCAGTATAAGATAACCGTACCGTTATTGATAAAGTCCGATAAACAGGAAAAGGCTGATTAGTTTATATAGAGGTTTTACACTCTAACACTAATTAGCCTTGATTTGAAAAATGAACCTCCTTGAAGGTGGACTTGCAACACAATACCGGACAAATCTCTAAGCAACCTGTTGAAGTTGCCCATTATAATAGTCAAAAGGGGAAAGATACCCCAGAGATGAATGCCTCCGTTGCTAGTTGTACCAGATCTCGATGTATTCAAACGTCGCCTGTTTAGCCGCTTCTCTAGTTTTAAAGTCGTGTTGGTAGATCGTACGTCTCCGATTTGGACGACCGTACGATCTGGGCGCTAACCAATGAAAAATCCAGTCTCGTGCTGGGCGATGCGCCAAGCAACGGGACCAACGGGCTGCTGTTTGAACATGACCAGCTATTGATTTTGCGACTCCGTATGGGTCCCGCAACGATGCCACTGACTATTGTAGCCAGTGGCATCGATGGGATTGTGGCCCTGGGAAATAAGCAGTTGCTGGTAACCAAATGGAACGGAAAAATCTGGTATGTCCGCGCCGATGGGACAACCGAACTGAAAATGGATACGTCGAAAGCGAAAATCAACTCGGCCGACATGGGCTACAATTCAGCCACCAAAATTATCTTCGTCCCTACTTTCTTTCACAACCCCATAAAAACTTATTTACTCAACTGAGCGCTGGTCTTGTACATACCATCAACCGGTTGGGAACACCGCCGTCATAACGTTCCGATTAACATAGGCTATAAACCAGGCTATAAACCATACCCGCGCACAGTGAGTTGTCATTTTTAAATGAGTGCTCGTTGACTCCACTGATTTCAGATACGATGATGAACGTCCCGTTTTACCCGGCGCTGCTGGGTAGCCTGCTCTGGGCCAGCCAAAGCTTGGCCCAGACTTCAGCCAAGAATGGCACCGCGTCCAACGCTGCTGTCCACTTACCACCGGTTGAAGCCCAGCCGCCGGTCGCGGTCGGTCAGCGGTCGGCGTTTGCGGAGCAAACCCGCGCACCGGGGGTGAAGACCCGCACACCCATTCGGGTCAGCGTCATTGCCCGCCGGTTACGGGCGCCCTGGGGGCTGGCTTTCCTGCCCGATGGCCGTATGCTGGTAACCGAGAAACCAGGTACGATACGTATCGTTACGAAGCAGGGCACCGTGGGCAATCCCCTGCTGGGCGTACCGGCTGTTCGCTTCGAGGGCGACGGGGGGTTGTATGACCTTAAACTCGATCCCAACTTTGCCCAGAGTCGCCTGGTGTTCTGGACGTTCGTTGAACCCGTGGCGGGAGGAAGTCTAACCTCGGTAGCCCGGGGCGAGCTGTCTGCCGATGAAACCCGGTTGGACGACGTTCGGGTGATCTACCAGGCAACCCCAGCGTATAAGGGTCCTAATCACAATGGTTCCCGGTTGCTGTTCGATCCGCAGGGCTACCTGTTCGTAAGCTTCGGTGACCGGTTCGATGATAGCATCCGGGTACAGGCACAGGCCTTAAATTCGTCGCTTGGCAAGATCGTCCGCATTACCCGCGAGGGCAAGGCCGCTCCCGGCAATCCCTTCGCTAACACCCTTAATGCCCGCCCCGAGATCTGGTCGCTGGGGCACCGCAACCCCCAGGGCCTGGCCTTCAACCCCCAGACCGGCGATCTGTGGCAGAGCGACATCGGTCCTCAGGCGGGCGATGAAATCAATCTGATACGTCCGGGTGCTAACTACGGTTGGCCGCTGGCCTCCTATGGGCTGGAATACAGTAACGCACCCGTCAATGGCGGCAAAACAACGATGGATGGTACCGAACAACCTATTTACTACTGGGACCCAACCCTTGCGCCCAGTGGTATGCTGTTTTACACGGGCAAGCTGATTCCGGAGTGGACGAATAATCTGTTCGTTCCGGCGCTGCGGGGCATGCACATCGCCCGGCTGATCGTGAAAGACAACCGGGTTGTGGGCGAGGAACGGTTATTGACCGATCAGCAACGCCGGATGCGTCAGGTCATCCAGGGACCAGATGGCGCGCTCTACGCCATCACCGACGACCGGGAGGAGGGCGTGATTCTGCGTATCTCTCCGCAGTGAGCAGGCTGTCGCTGAGCGAAAAGCTGTCTTACTTAAGATGCCAAAGGAAGTGGTATGCGACTAATTGTAACTGACAGCTATTAAAATTTACACACGGGATCCTAAACTGAATCGGACGTTTTTCTGAACGTTTTTCTCGACGCTTGACCTTAAATAACCCATTCATTAATAGTAGATTACATCTCCAATAAATACCATTAGCTACCCGCTCTGGCGGCCCGGCTTTTGTTGGACGAAAAAGGCCGGTTGAAGTAGGAGGGGAGTGTACACAGTTATAAATAGGGATGTTTCGCAGGGAACGCTACGAAACCTGCACCAGAAGCCTCAGAAGGGTGATTCGAATTATTTCTTGTTTATATCAAGCTGATCAGTGCTGTCCTTCGAAAATGACTGGATTTCGATTTTAGTAACTGTTAATTCTAATCTGTAGTGTACGTGTTCTTTAAGGAGGACTAAATTATACAAACCACACAGATTCGGCTTTAATGGTAAAGTAGACCCAATAAATTTTTGTGCCCTAATTTGCATTCAACCCATGTGAATATTGGGTAATGTCTCAGTTTGAATTTAGGTATACGCGTTCACAATCTGTTCCAAGTCGGTTTCATCCTGCTTGTGACGCACCCGCATTTGTTGCCGTTTCTGTAACTGATTGATCCGAACCCATTCACTCGTTAGCCGCTTAATCGTAGCTAACTTATTATTAGAAAGAGATGCCTGTTGTTGGCTAAAGGCTTCTTCAAGCAAACAACGAACTTGCCATTGATTCGTCAGCAGCATCTTCCGCTCAGACACATGGCGTCTGAGCTACTCAATTCGTGCCCCTAACCGACTTAGGTCTTGGTTTGCTTTCATTAGATTCGGCTGACTGATTTCCAAATTTAAATGTAACTACTCAGTTTGACTATTTGCTGAATAGTCATGGCTTGTTAACTTATCGGTAAAGCCCTTGTTGACTTGGGTAAGCCTTTTCAGAACTGTGACTTTACCTAAAATGTTATAATTTTGATGCGCTGTCCCGGTCGATAAACAAGGTGGCATCGTCGTGCCAGCGCAGGATCGTGGACGGGTACGTTTCGCTTACCGATGCATGGAGCGTATGATACACGGCCGGGGCTTTATGGATACCTGGCACCATGCAAAACACGTGGGATGCCCGCATCAGAGCCGGGACCGTAAGGGTGAAGGCGTGGGTCGGTACGGCATCGAAATCGGTAAAACAACCGTCGTTTACCTGCTGCTGCCGGCAGGCTGTGTCCAGATCGACCACTTTGACCAACCGGGAATCGTCAAAATCGGCGACGTGGGGGTCATTAAAAGCAATGTGGCAGTTTTCGCCGATGCCCATGCAGACGATGTCGACCGGAAGTTGATCTAAGAGCTGACTGTAGCGTGCACACTCGTCGGCCGGATTAGTAGCGTTGCCATCTAAGTAATGGACGGTTCGCAATACGACTCGGTCAAACAGGTGGCGCTTCAAAAAATTACCAAACCGCTGGGGGGCGTCGTCCGGCAACCGGACATATTCGTCCATGTGGAACGCATTGACCCGATTCCAGTCGAGGTCGGGTTGCTCAATCAGCGCTGCCAGAAACTCCTCCTGCGAAGGGGCAGCCGCAAAAATCAGGTTGATGGATTCCCGCTGATTCAGCAAGGCCCGCATCCGTTCGCTCACAGCGCGGGCGGCTTGTGCGCCCAGTTCGGTTCGATTGGTAAACTGGTGTATCATAAGGCGGCTGGTGCCGGGTTGTGTCATCATACTCGGTATTTTAGCATTGGCTGGTGAAAAGTTCATGCAAAAAAGGGGGCGGCTTCACGCCGGAACACAACCTGGCCTTCGATCATTGTCAGTTGAACGGTTAGGTGCTCGTCCAAGAAAACGAGGTCGGCGTCGTAACCCGCCCGTAGTTCGCCCTTGTGGTCGGCAACGCCCATGACGCGTGCGGGAGTGCTGCTCACCATCCGAACGGCCTCCAACAACGGAATGTCGGCCCCGGTCATCATGGTTCGCACCAAATGGTCCGCCGTGGCGACGCTCCCGGCGAATGACTGCCGGTCGGGAAGCTTAGCGACGCCGTCTTCCACGAGGACAGCCACTCCATTGTGCAGACTGCCCAGGATGCTGGGGCCGGGCGGCATACCAGCCGCCCGCATGGCGTCGGTAATGAGGACGCACTGGTCGGCGCCTTTGATTTTGTAGGCCAACCGGAGCAGCGGAGCGGGTAAATGTACTCCGTCGGCGATCAGTTCCACGTCCAGCGCATCGAGCAGGTAAGCACTCTCCACGACGCCGGCGTACCGAAACCCGTTCCGGCGGCTCACGCCCGACATACAACTGTACAGGTGAGTGGCCAAACTATAGCCGTGCGAAACGGCAGCGACCACTTCCTCGTAAACGGCATCGGTGTGCGCAATGGCCGCCAGCACGCCTTTCGAGCGCAAATAATCCCCGAAGGCCAACGCACCGGGCCGTTCGGGAGCCGCGCTCCAGCGGGCAATGGCCGACGAACGGTCCAGCACGGCCCGGTACTCAACTGGGTCAGGGTCGCGGATGTAGCGGGGGTCCTGAGCACCGCGCTGACTCAGGGCGAAGTAAGGCCCTTCGAGGTGCATCCCCAGAAAACGAGCACCCGCGGTGTTCCGCCGGTTGGCCCGTTCGTAAATGGATAGGGTGTTGAACAACTCCTCAAGGCTGCTGGTCAGGGTTGTTGGCACCAGAGCCGTCGTACCGTAGCGGGCGTGCGTCTGGGCAATCTGGAGGAACGCTTCTTCGGTGCCATCCATAAAATCGTGACCCCCACCGCCGTGTACGTGGATGTCGATGAAACCGGGAGAAACGTAGGCTCCCCCGGCATCCAGCACGGTAGCACCGGGCACGTCGATGTCGCCCTCTGCGACCGCCACGATGGTCTTCCCTGAAACCAGTACGGTGCCGTTCGGGATGATGCGCTGGGAAGTCAGTACCCGCCCATTGATAATTTTAAGGCGTGGGGTTTCCTTGCCAATGGCGTTCATGATCGTGTGATTTTTGAGCCGAAAACAATCCCCACCGCCGGACACGGTGGCCGTAGAACGCATAATAAGCCAAGTACAGATAACAGGGAAATAAGACCCAATATCCATCCCGGAGGCCATACTGGTCGGCGACATAACCGTACACCAACGGTAGGATGGCGCTGCCACTCAGGCCCATAATGAGCAGGCCTGCCCCGACTTTGGTAAAGCGGCCCAGGCCATCAAGTGCTAAGGGCCAGATGCTGGCCCACACCAATGAATTCGCCAGGCCGAGCAGCACCACAAACCAGATCGACAGGCCGGTCTGATGGCCCAGAAACGACACCGTGCCGCCCACAAACACGATGAGCAGGGTCAGCGTCAGGCCCAACAGAGTGCAGAACCGAAATACCGTGACTTGACCGACGTAGTTTGGAATCAGAATAATCCCCAAAACATACCCGCAAATCGTGGCAAATAGGGTATAGGACGGAAAAACTTTCGCTTCCAGCAAGGTCATTCCCATCGACCCGGCGTAGCCGATGATGGTGTCGATGGCGATGACCTGCGTGCCGACGTGCAGGAAAATAGCCCCCGCGCCCATCACGACGTGCGGGAATTGCAGCACCGACGTTTTGGTCCCGTTGGCCACCGCCACCTCGGCCGTTTCGTATTCCGTATTGATTTCGGGCAGGGACGAAAGCCGCACCAACAGACCCAGCCCGACCAGTACGCAACCGATAACGGAGTAGGGAATAATGACCCGCCGGACAAGCAAATCCAGCGCCAGCGATCGCTCGGCGGGGGTCATACCGGGTAGTTGACTGAATAGTTCGGTATCGGTGGCCCGGAGGATAACGGCGGCAAACAGAATCGGAGCCAGAATGCCGGCTCCCTTGTTGCAGATGCCCATAATGCTGATTCGTTGAGCCGCCCGTTCTTTCGCGCCCAGTGCCGTGATGTACGGGTTGGCCGCCGTTTGCAGGATGGCTAAGCCGATGCCGAGCAGAAACAATCCCAGCAAAAAAATGGAATAGGTGCGGCTCAGTGCAGCCGGCACGAACGTAAACGCCCCGACGGCCATCACCCAAAAGCCAATCATCATGCCTTGTTTGAAACCGACCCGTTTCAACAGGTACGAGGAAGGCACCGACATGACAAAGTAAGAAATATAGAACGCAAAGGCAACAAAATACGACTGGAAGTTAGTGAGTTCGCAGGCGATCTTGAAGTACGGTATCAGAATGGCGTTGACCCAGGTAACGAACCCGAAAACAAAAAATAGGACGCCAATCAGCAGAATCGACAAGGTGGTTTGCCGTCTGGTGAGCGAGCCAACATCAACCGCGTTTGGATGTGCTTTCATGAGGATGGTCTACAGGGGTTGAACCAACTTATAGATCAATTAAAGAGTAGGTTCCCAGCCCCGTTCGTATTCGCGTTTCCAGAACCGTTGCGCCACCGGGTTGTCTTTGATGTGCCCATTGGTCGGGTCAATGTTCAGGGTCGTTCCCGACCGGAGGGCAATATTACCCAACTGGCAAAGCAGGGTGCTTTGATGCCCGCCCACAATGTCCGAGTTCAGGGGCGTTCCGGTTTTGATGCCGTCAAAGAAATTCTGAATATGAATCGCATCCAACGCCTGTGAGGGATTCATTTTATCCCGCTCATTGATCACCACATCGTTTTTAACCGCCCGGACGAGCTTGTTTTCGAGGTCATAAACCTGGTAGGCGTTGCCCGGTTCGATCTGCAGCGATCCTTTCTCGCCGTAGAACACCACCCCCACACTGCTTCCCTCAATGGTGCGCCCGTTACAGCTACGCCCCTCCCAGGTCATGGCCGTGTGGTTTGGAAATTCAAGGCTGATGACTTGCGTATCGGGCGTTTCCCAGTCGTCCTGGTATCGATACCGCCCCCCCGATGAGGTCACGCGCGTGGGGTAATCAACGCCCAGTCCCCAGCGCATCAGGTCGAGCATGTGGGTGCCGTTGTTGAGCGATTCGCCGGTACCCCAGTGCCAGAACCAGTGCCAGTTGTAATGCAACAGGTTGTCCCGGAAAGCCGTACGCGGGGCCGGACCCTGCCACAGATCGAAGTTCAGCCAGGCGGGAACGGCGGTTTTTTTGCCGATGCCAATAGGCGGGCGGTTGTTGGTGTACCAGCCTTTGGCGAAGTAGGGCCGGCCAATTTCTCCGTCGCGCACCGCCTTTACCCCAGCCGCAACGTTGGGCCACGACCGGCGTTGATTGCCCATCTGAATGACGGTTCCGTACTTTTTCTGAACGGCTACCAGCAGTTCGCCTTCGTACGGATTATGGCTACAGGGTTTTTCTAAGTAGACGTGTTTCCCCGCTTTGGCGGCCAGAATAGCGGCTGGCGCGTGCCAATGATCGGGGGCGGCAATGACCAGGGCGTCGAGGTTTTTATCCTCCAGCGCCTTCCGAAAATCAGGTTGGATCAGGGGCTTCGACTGGCCAATTTTTTCCAGGGCCGTTACGCATTTTTCCGTCGCCCGCGTGTCCACGTCCGACACCGACCGGATCTGACAGTTGGGTTGCAGACCGAACGTGTTGGCTAAGGCCCGCCCGCGACTATTGACCCCCATCATCCCAACCTGAACGCGGTCATTCGCTCCCAGGATACGCGCGTAACTTTTGGCGCTGAGGCCGGGCAGCGTCCCACCCAGCGTCAGGGCCGCCGTGCCCGTCAGGGCCTCCCTCACAAACTGCCGGCGGGTTAGCGGGTCGGCGCGACCGGTATCATGAAGCGGGATGGATGCAGCAGGTTTCATGGCAGACAAATTATTTAGCCAATTTAGTCAGTGGCTCAGTGATGACTCGGTACACCGGCAGATCGGGTACGTACCCGAAAGCAAGGAGAATAAAAGGCTTACTCTATTTCCGGGCCTGTTTCAGTACGCTGTCGATGCGGACGGATGCGCCCCCTTTTCGTTTGCTTTCGTCGGCAGCTTCCATGAAGATGTAGATTTCGAGCGTTTCATTCAGATCGACGGGGGAGACGCCTGTCTCAAAAAATTGGATAATTTCTTTCAACAACGGATTGTAGCCCCCGTAAGGCCCCAGCGTCACGGTGCCGCCATTGGTGAAAACCGTGCCGCCATAGGTGTGCTTGCCCGTCCGGGTTCCTCGAAACGTTCCCACCCGCCCGTCGGTCCAAATACCCGTTACTACGTCGGTGTTAGGCGTGTTTAGCCGTACTACGCTTTGGCAACTTGTCCCCATTACGGCGAAAAGAACTTCGACGCCATGAATGCCATACCAGAACAGATCGGGGTGCGTTTTTTCGAGCACGGCCGGGCTGTAGGTGTCTGCTCCGACAACCTGTGCCTTATCAATGCCCGCGATACCATTCATATAGCGCACCGACGAAGCCGAGAATAAAGGCACTTTCCCTTTTTTGGCCGCTTCCATCAAAAACACAATGTCGGAAAGCGAAGCCGCCAGGGGCTTGTCAATGAAAACCGGCTTGCCGGCTGCAAAGATCTTCAGGGCTTGTTCGCGGTGCAGCCGCCCATCGTTGGTTTCCAGCAGAACCACGTCCACCTTAGCCAGCAACTCCTCAACGGAGCTAACAATCTGAACGCCCATTTTTTTTACTTCGTCGGTATAACCGGGAATCCGTTTCACGCTGCTTTCAATATCGCTGCTGCCTTTGGGATAGGCCGCAACGACTCGGTAGCCAAGCCAGTCAGGCTTGGGCGTAGCGTTGTTCAGCTCGTTGGTAAAAGCGACGCTGTGGGAAGTATCCAGTCCGATAATACCCACCCGTTTGCCGGGGGCAACGCAGGATTTGGAAAGCTCATAGGAATGGAAAGGAGCGAGAAGATAGTTTGCTCCGGCAGTCAACGCCAGGGTAGAAAACTGTCTTCTATTAAGTTCGGAAGGCATATAAAATTTTATAAAAGTGAAGACTTTCCATTTCGGGTACGCACCCGAAATGTCGAAGCGGTTTAGGATAATGAAAAAGACTCCCAACGAAGCAAGAAAATTTGAGCCGGTCCGCCGGGCGGTGCGAAACACAAAATTTCCCACTTCATGGAAGTCCTGGACAAAGTTACGATTGACAAGTGGATACTGCCCTACTTGACTGTGGGCGAGCGTGGTAAAGCTATTAAGGTAGTAAAGTCGACCTTGATCGAAGCCATCCTGTACAAACTTAAAACGGGTTGCCCGTGGAGAAAACCGCCTGTTAAACAGTTTTTTGGCTCGTAAAAACTGACTTGGCAAAGGGTCTATTGTCACTTTCACGAGTGGCGCAAGGACGGGTTGTGGAAACAAGTTTCGCTCATCGTGTTACGGCTCAATACACCGTTGACTTCCGCCCAATTTATATCCGGATTGATCTAAGAGAAATTATAACGGATGTTCATAGCTGGAACTGAAAGTTTTTGCGGAAGCAAACCCCTGCTGGCAATTCGTTGGCGTTGATCCGGCAGCCGAGATGATGGCGCTGGCCACCACTACGCTGGGGCCGTCTATCAAACGGGTCCAGCTCCACCAGGGGTATATTGAAATTGCACCAGAGGGGCCTTTCGATGCTGCAATCTGTCTGCTGACCCTGCACCTCCTCACCCCCTGACGAACGCCGTCGTACCCTGATCGACGTTCGTCGCCGTTTAAAGCCGGGTGCTCCCTTTGTGGTGGCCCACTTGAGCTTTCCGCAAAGCGAGCCTGAGCGGATGCTCTGGTTGTCGCGCTACGCTGGCTTTGCCACCACGAACGGTATCGATCCGGAAAAGGCCAGGAAAGCCGGTGCTGCAATTGGCGAGCGACTCCCTCTTTTATCCGCTGAAGAGGATGAAGCTACGCTATACGATGCAGGCTTTTAGCGGTTAACGGGCTTGTGCTTCCGGGGCTGGGTAGCTTATAGGTAAGCGGAGATGACCATTCCGGGACTCGTCCCCAGCACCTTCACCTTGCCGAATAAGCGGCTGAACCTGATAAAATTAGGTGATTTTATCAGCACACTAAACTGCACCAAAATCTGCGTCGAATGAATCTGAACGCGGCTTCGGTGATAACTGATTATTTCGGTACAGTCGGTTGGAAAGGAAATGGAATGGGATATAATTTCACTTCCTATTCACATCTTGGCCAGTCCAAGTTAAAATCGGACGTTTTTTGAGTAAGGTGTATTGTTGAAACAGATCCGTTTTAGTAACTGTCAATCCTAATCCATAGCATAGGACAAAAACAAAACAACATAAACACGTTAAAACCAGGTATCTCATACGCTTTGGATGAATATCCTATAACTGATTGAGCATGCTTAAGATTTCACTCAACTTCATTGCTGCCTTGCTGGTAACCTTTGCGACAACCAATGATGGGGGATTTCCAAAAAAACAGGAAGTAGTGACTACGCTAAGGAAGGGCCCCGATTATCCCCCTGACCTGCAGGTCACTAACTTCGCCGGGCCAGATCTGACCCCCAGCCCAGCCTGTCTGTCGGTAGCACCAACCGGGGAAGTGTTTGTCGGTGTGGATAAGCAGGGATCGCTGGGTAAGAAGCCCAATATGGGCAGCATTATCAGGCTTGTTGACTCGGATAATGACGGACAAGTAGACAACCATACGAGCTTTGCCCAGGTAGATAACCCTCGGGGTATTTTTGCAGTAGGCAGTCAGGTGTTCGTGCTGCATGCGGCATTCTCAGCCCAAACCGGCAAGGCATCCGGGATGAATCTGGTGGTATTTGAGGATAAAAATGAGGATGGTGTAGCAGACGGCCCTTCCAAACCACTCATTGAGAACATTAGCAACACCAGTTTTATCCAGCAACGCGGAGTCGATCATGCCACCAATGGAATACGGATGGGCATCGATGGCTGGTTGTACATTGCGGTGGGCGACTTTGGCTTCCACAATGCGGTTGACCGATCCGGTAAAAAGCTGACCATGCTGGGCGGGGGTATTGTGCGGGTCAGGCCGGATGGGACCGAGATGGAAATTTATTCGCATGGCATGCGTAACATTTACGACTTGGCCATTGATCCGTACATGAACATCTTCACCCGGGACAATACCAATGATGGTGGTGGCTGGAACATTCGCTTCAGTCATCAGATTCAATCCGCTGAATATGGCTACCCGGTGCTGTTCAAACACTTCACTAATGAAATCATTCCAGCCTTGGTCGATGTCGGGGGCGGGTCGGGTACCGGTTCGTTGTTTATGGATGAACCCACCTGGCCACAGTCTTACAACCAGGTACCGATGATGGCCGATTGGGGACGCAACCAACTCTACATTCATCGGGTTACAGCGGATCGAGCCTCCTTTACGCAACGGGAAGAAGCGTTTATCAAGTTGCCCCAGATCACGGATTTAGATGTGGATGGCTCGGGTCGAATGTACCTGTCGGCTTGGAATGGGGCAAGTTATGTGGGCAGTCCCAGCAAAGGCTATGTGGTGCGGGTCGTACCGCAGAAGTGGACCTACACGGCGTTCCCTAACCTGAAAAAGGCCTCTGTGAAAAAATTAGCCTCCCTGCTGACGGCCGCCAGTGCGGTGTTGCGTTTACATGCATCTCAGGAGTTGCTCACCCGTTCGGCCAGGCAAGTGGCTAAAGCCGCCTGGAAAGTGGCGGTTAATAAACGCTTGCCCCTGGCAAACCGGGTTGCGGGCCTGTTTACGTACGCCCAGGCCGCTCAGACAAGGGGCATTGAGAATTTGGTCAAGCTCTCGAAGGACGCGTCGATGCGGGAGTTTGCCCTGCGGGTGCTAGCCGATCGAAAGTCCTTTGCCGGGAAAGTGCCCCTGGCCGCTTTCCTTGAGGGGGTCAATGACCCGGCGGAGCGGGTGCAGGTGGCCTCGCTGGTTGGCCTGGGCCGGCTGGAGAGACAAGAGGCCTCTTCCGCTTTATTGCAGGTGAAGGTACCGTCTTCCTTTATCGCTCCCGGCAAGAATGTTGATGGGCCCCATGCAACGCCAAATGCAGCCCTTGTACCGGCTCATGTGGCCGTTCGCTCCCTGGTGAAACTAAACGCGGTGGACGCCTGCATAAAGGCTGTTGGCTCAGCCAATACGACGCTGGCTCTCTGGGCGTTACGCTACATGCACACGCCCGAAGCGGCAGATGGGTTGATAAAAGCCTGCCAGATGGCTAAGGACGAAACCCTTAAACAACAAATCCTGATAACATTAGCCCGCTTATACAAAAAAGAAGCCCCATACGATGCCTCCTGGTGGTGGAGCACCCGCCCCGATACGCACGGCCCCTATTATAAAGCCATTGACTGGGAGTCCTCCACCGCTATCCGAAAGGTATTGGTTTCGGAATGGGAGCGAAGCCAGAATAAGCAGTTTTTTACCGACCTGAATAGTCGGCTTCGGCTGGATATTGCTGAGTTTGGCGTCGAAACACCGGTCGCTATTGAGGAGACAAAAATCGATCTGGACAAAATCCGAAGTAAGAAGGGGCAGGTTGGTACGGCTTCGATTGAGGATGTCATGCTGGTCATTGCTAAACTGCCGGGGGATGCCGCTCTGGGCAAAACCTTGTTTGTCCAACAGGGTTGCGTAGCCTGCCACAGTCTGAATAAGAACGACCCCATGAAAGGCCCCTTTATGGGTCAGATTGGCTCGATTATGAATCGGGAGCAGATCGCCGAGTCGATCCTGAAGCCCAACGCATCCATATCACAGGGCTTTTCCACCGTGTTGCTTACCGCCAAAGGGAATAAGAGCTATACGGGCTTTGTCACCGAAGAGTCGTCGTCGCGTGTCGTTATGCGGGATATTACTGGCCAGGTGTATACGATCAAGAAGTCGGATATTGTCAGCCGCAAAGAGATGGAAAGCTCTATGATGCCAACGGGTTTGGCAAACGCGTTGTCCTACGACGAGTTTTCTTCGCTGATTACCTTTCTGTCGCAACAAAAATGAGTAAGGCGATGATCGGCAAGGTAGCTGACGATTGTCTTATGCTGAAAACAAGCGTACGGTCAACTGAACCAAGGTATAACAAACTGGAGAGTTAGAAACAATACTTTTTAAACGGCTGTCAGCTCGTATCAGTCGTATAGGGATAGGGGTAATGCCGGGAAGGTGAATTCGCCGGTGATTATCCCGCCAGCCATCGCGCCTGAGTAGGGTAAAAATGCGTTGACAATCCTAACCTACTCGGGTGTCAGCAACCGCGCGATTCGGCTTCAGCCATTGCCCCCAGCACCGGGCTAAACAACTCTACCCCTCGGGCCTGATGGGCCGCCCAGTTCCAATGGGTATCAGCATGGCGACAAGACGAGGAAGGTAGCGGTGGTGTAAAGCGGGCAATCTCGCTTATATTGTCAAACCAGGTTTAAGGAATGCATCACTCAGTCACCACCTATCGTCGTGACCGAGTGATAAACGAGTCCTCTTTTCTACATCTTGACCACCAACGTGATGGCAACCGACTACAACGCATTTGCAAAAGAGTATCAGGTATCGAAATTGTTACCCTGGCGAAACTATGTTGAGTCGCACACCTTCTTTGGATTGGCAGGGGACCTGGCCGACCTGAATGTCCTTGATTTAGCTTGCGGAGAGGGGTTCTATACCCGGCAAATCAAGTATAGAGGGGCTGCTGAGGTCACAGGAGTTGATATTTCAGAGGGCATGATACGGCTCGCACGGGAGGCCGAAGCAGCTTCGCCACTCGGACTTAAGTATTATTGCCAGGATGTACTGTTGCTCGACCTCGATAAGAAATTCGACCTTATCTGTGCCAGCTACCTTCTTAACTACGCCCGAACAGTTGACGAACTCGATCAGATGAGCCGGGTTGTTGTCAACCATTTAAAACCCGGCGGTCGTTTCATTACCATCAACAGCAATCCCGATTACCGGGGTAGTGTTGAGATTATGTTTCCGTATGGCTTCACCCGCGAAAACGAGAGTTATGAGGAAGGGGCCCTGATTACGTATCGCTTTTATCAGTCTGATGCATCACACATTGCCGTTACCAATTACCACCTCGACAAATCTACCCACGAAAGGGCTTTACAGGGGGCGGGTCTTTCCCAGATTCAGTGGCATTCGGTAGCGGTTTCCCCTGAAGGGATTGAGCAATACGGAACGGCCTATTGGTCGGCTATTTTAAGTTGGCAACCGATTATCGGGCTTACGTGTGTTCGGGCAACGGGTTAAGCAATGCCCCACTCGGCGGCTCTCATTTGTTGGGCGTATGCTACTGGATATAATAGTCAAAATCCAGTATGAATACGTATCTTGATGACTTGTTGCGAAATAAGAAAAGTCGCAATTCGCTACCCTTCAAATGTAAGCTCATCGAAGCTTACCGCGCGGAACGAGTTCAGGTCTCCGAACTGGAAGAAAAGCTGGGCATCTCTCGGACGTACGGAAATGTACAATATGAGGCCACCGTGGCGCGGGCCTATTTCGGTAGTTTTAATAACTGTCCAATACAATCAGTAGCATACGCACAGCTTCTCAGGACTGTTTACTGTTCAATTAAAATTACTCGCTTAATGGATAAGCTAAAGCTTGATGGGGTAGCCCAGCGCACCTTTGGCCCCGTAAGCCGCATAGTACAAATGCAGAAAAATTCTCTGGTACGAAGCATAGCCCTGGCTGAAGTCCCACAGCGGCAGCATCGCCACGACCGACACGTCAGTGACCGGATCATAGGCCATCACCGACAGATAGCCAGCAAAGTTCCCGTTGTGGCCGTAGCCCAGATTATCGAACCACGCGGCACCCAACCCATAGCTGGGATTGGCCAGCGACACATCGGTTTGCATGAGCTTCACCGTCTGGGGCTGGAGCACGTTTTCGCCCCGCATCAGTGAGCGTATGAAGGTGTTCAGGCCCGCCAGGGTGCTGTAGCCGTTGCCTTCCCCCACTTTGGCACTCATGTTCACCGGACCGAAGCCTGCCCCCCAGCCGAAGCTGGCGGGACGGATTATGCTCGCTACGTTGGGTTGGGGGAGCAACAGGTCATCTACCCGGTAGGGAAACGAAATCGGCAGGGGCACCCGGCTGGCCGGTCCGGTGATGTGGTCGTAGAGGTAATCCGAATAGGTCCTGGCGTTACCGCTTTTGGCCGAATAAACCCGTTCGATGATCCGGCTCAGGATGGCGTAGCCCGTGTTGCTGTAGTGGAAGCCCGCCCCCGGCGCGTTGGGATATTGGAGCTGGTGATCAAGCAGCGGTTTTATCAGCTCCTCGGTGGTGAAGCGGTGGGTCGAATCCCGCGACTGGACGTAATTGACGTAGCTCTCATTATTGTACCCTGGCACTGGGTCGTTACTGGTGTCGTATACCCCGGCGCTGTGCTGGAGCAGTTGCTCAATGGTGATCTGATCCTTATTGGGAATGTTCCAGTCAGGCGAAGCGGGTACATAAGGCAGATTCGTACCCGGAATCAGATTGGTGATGTGGGCTTTGTAATCCAGCCAGCCGTCCTGGTACATCTTCAGAATGGCGGTAGCGGTGAAGTTTTTGGTGTTGCTGGCGAAGCGGAAAACCGTGTTGGGAGTGAGCGGTTGACGTCCCGGGGCGACCGAGGATACGAAGTAAGTCTGGGTAGGGGTCTGAATCAATACATTCAGCGAGGGTACTGAATTGCCCAGCTCTTTTTCCAGCTTGTGGCGCACGCTATCGACCGCGGCCTGAACCCGGCCCTGGTCATGGGAGGCCCGAATGGGCTCCCGGTGATCGGTACAATTACTCAGATAAAGCAGACAGACGGGGGCCAGCCACAGCCGCCAGCGGGGTCGGCGGACCGATAAAGTGGCCCAAATAGGGCGCAAATAGGCTGAGGATGATAACGAAGTTAGCATACGTATAAGTGAAAGTAGTAAGTCGCCGACCGCCTGTTTGGGCGGTCTCTCTACGCATACAACGGTGAGATAGCGAGGAGACCAATCGCTTTCCCTATTGTCGTAAGGAGGGGTTTATGAGGCTTTTCTTAACGATTGCTATCTGAACAAACGTAGAACTACCATAAATTAATAGCTGTGTGGTGTTGCTCAGGGTTTACCCGGATAGCCCAAAGCCGCGCGGGCTGCATAGGCTACATCATGGATTGTCTCAAAGCATTTTAGGACCGAAGCTGCCCCATTGGGTCCCTGCGTGAAATCCATCAGCGGTAGATACGTCACCACCGATACGTCGGTCAGGGGGTCATACATCATCAGCGACATATTGCCGATTAACACACCGTCATGACCATAACCCAGGTTAGGCGTAGATATGCAGCCCAATGCATAGGTTGGGTTGACCGATGAGCTACTGCTCTGCATCAGCTTCACCGTTTCTGGTCTCAATACGTTCTGGCCTTTCATCAGGGTGCGGATGTACGTATTGAGGGCGGCCATTGTGCCGATGCCATTGCCTGCCCCTATATGGGTAGTGATGTTATGATCCCCATACATGATCGTCTGATCAGGAAGCCGCAGGGTGCCTTCCACCCGGGGGGCAGGCAACACCACATCACTGGCCCGGTCGGGGAAGTAAACCGGAATGGGGAACACAGCGGTTGGTCCGACGACGTACTGTTGCAGGTAATCGCTGTAGGTTTTAGCGCTGCCAATTCTGGCTGAGTACACGCGTTTGATGATCTCGCCCAGAATCGACATGCCCGTATTGCTGTAGTGATAAACGGTACCCGGTGCCCCGTAGGAAAGCCGGTGGATCGTCAGTTGGTTCACCATCTCCTCTGTGGTGAACTGGTGCGTCGGATCGGCGATTTGGGTGGCCTGGTTATAGGACAGGCCATTGAAGCCCGGAACGGGGCTGTTGTCTACATCATACACCCCGGCGCTGTGCTGGAGCAGTTGCTCGATGGTGATGTCGTTTTTGTAGGGGAAATCCCAGGCTGGCGTGTTGGGCAGGTAGGGCAGGTTGGTGCCCGGCATGAGGTCCGTAATTTTAGCCTTGTAGTTGAGCCACCCATCTTCGTGCATATTCAGGATCGCGGTGGCCGTAAAGTTTTTGGTGTTGCTGGCGAAGCGGAAATTCGTGGTTTCGCTGACGGGCGTCTGGCCCACAGGCACCGAGGAGACGAAGATTCGCTGGGTGGGCGTCTGAATCAACACACTGAGCGAGGGGACGGAATTGCCCAGCGACTTTTCCAGGGCGAGTCGCACACTGTCAACTGCTTTTTGCACCCGGCTACTGGGTTGCGAGTCAGGCAAACGGTGGTCAGAGCAGCTCATCAACCCGGCGCCACTGAGCATGGCTATGCCCACGCACACTACGTATTTTAAGGAACATGAATTAGTTACCATGCGATAGGATAAGATAAGAGGAAGTTAGCATCGAATGAGATAAATAATTGGGAAATCAGGTTCCGTTAAGGTTGTGAGTGATACCACTACGTTCGCGCATAGACGCGCAGGATGAGCGGGCACGGAAACACACTTCTTAGGGTACTTTGATCACTTTTAGCACCTGAGTGCGATTGGCTGTGCTTACCAAGCCGCCCAATGCTGGCCGTAGCCCCGTTACGGATGTAATAATCGTAAAGGAGCTACGGCACTACTGTTGGCCCTTATTTTTTAATCAACTGGCGGAAATCTCCGCCGGTAAACACATAATTATCTGCGTCACGATCAAAACCAAAGCATGTTTCACCAAGTGAACACCCACCCCAACTTTCATCTCTTCTTAGGTCGTAGTAATTCTGAGTACCCCAACCAACCCCAAATTCCCAGGCTCTAAAGTCAGGTTTTTCCCGGTGAAATTGTTTAAATACGTAATCGCGGTTAAACAAACCGTCCGGGTTTATGATGTGGCCCGGCGTGTCGTCCTTAAATAATTCCTTGGCCGCAGCAGCCGGTAATTCGCGACCATCGAAGAAGAACCGCCATAAATGAAAATTGTACGAATTCGAAGGCGGAGACCCCATATCTCTATTTACGTATTCACTATACCCCCGCAGATATCTTGATTGACTCCAGGGTTCTTTGTAAAATACCTCCCGTGCGTGGTAAGTAGGCGTATCACTAAAACTATTAACTCCTTTATCTACTTCCCAATAACCAGGGGAGGACATCGAGCCGGCTTTCATGATCATCAGATTCCAGATGTATTTTCTGAATCGGTCGTAGGCAGCGGTCCGTAGGGCTACGTAGGCAGTGCCCTCCTGTACGGTGGGGAATTGGGAGTTGGCCAAATCCCTTAGCGTGTACATTTTGCCATTAAAGTCAATAGCCCCCTTCCAGCCTTCCCGTAGGTTCCTGTAATCGTCCGTCTCGTCGGCCAGGGTAAGGAGCGTGGTCGAAATTGTCTTCTGCATCTGGCGGTGGCCCAGCTTAAATTCGGCAAATTCCGCAGCTAAAGTAGGCGGTAAAGCGCCGGATGTCCATTTCCTGATGTTCTCACTCGTGATAGCAAGGGCCGCCCCGATGGCCCGCTCCAGGACAGGGACTCCCGCTGCTGCGCCGATGATGCCAATGGCGATGTCGGTCAGGATGGAGATGATAAAGTTTTTATACTCCGAGGGGGGAGTTTGGCCTGATTTTACGAGGTCTATTACGTACTGTTCATAATTACCCGTATAGATATACACATCCTCTACCCAGGCATTCATGCGAAGTAAGTTTTGTGCTGCGCTTTTCAGTTCAGCATTGGTCAGTGGTACATCCTCCCCAATTCCTCCCCCCAGTCCTGGACCTACCCCTAAAGCTGGCGGTATCCGGTGATCGGAGCAGCCGATCAGCATGGAGGGTACGACAACGACGCTGGTAGCGGCAAGGGCCGTATCACGCAGCCATGTCCGGCGATTGAGTTGGTTAAGGGTGTTTGGGGATGTCATGGCACTGGTTGGTTCAAAAGAGGTTGTTACTACATTCAGGAAAATCCGGATTGCCCAGCGGGCGTGTTTTCGACGGCACTGATTAGCCGAAAGTAGTCCGAAAAATGGCCCGCCCCGGCGTACCGGTCGAGTTGTCGTACGTGCAGCCGCTCAGCGTCTACCCGGATAGCCTAAGCCTACTCGGGCCGCGTAGGCTGCCTCTACCATGGCATTCGAACAGGTAAGTAGTAATTTTATTGACCTGAAATCAGCCAGGGGTACCATGACCACTACCGATACATCATGATCGGGATCGTAGGCCATTAAATTGAGGAAACCGAGCATTGACCCATTATGACCGTAGCCAAGATTAGGCGTCGAGAAGCAACCCAATCCATAGGTGGGATTGGCAGCAGAGACATCATGCTGCATCAGTTGGACAGTAGCCCGTTTTAACCCATTTTCACCCTTCATCAGCGTACGAATGTATTTATGTAACTCCTCCATGGTGCCATAGCCATTACCTCCGCCCAACTGGGCGCTCATATTGTATTTATCGAATGTTTCGGGCCCGGTAGGCCAAAGTAGGGTGCTACTCAGATGCGGATCGGGCATCCGTATATCCGAGGCCAGAAACGGGAAATGGGTTTTTGGGAGCGGCACCGGCGTGTTGTCGCCTATAATGTAATCTTCCATATAATCCGCATAGGTTTTAGCGGTTCCTGCTTTTTGCGTGTAAACCCGTTTGATGATTTCTGCCAGGATCGAATAACCCATATTGCTATATTGATAGCCTTTACCCGGCATGAAAGAAGACAGTTTTTTCTGGGTTAACACGGTTACCAGTTCACCGGTGGTAAACTGGTGCGTCGGATCGGATTTTTGAATGGCTTCTGTGTAGCTCAACCCATTAGGATCATTGTCAAGATCAAAAACACCGGCAGCATGTTGTAAAAGCTGTCTAATCGTTATCTCATTTTTATAAGGAAAATCCCAATCGGCCGTAGCAGGCACATAACTTAATTGACTGCCAGGGATCACATCGGTAATCTTCGCTTTATAATCCAGCCAGCCATCTTCCCACATGTTTAAAATGGCGGTTGCCGTAAAGTTCTTTGTTTCGCTGCCAAAACGGAAATACGTTTCGGGAGTAACAATCTGGGCTGCTTCTGCTCTCGAACTGACAAAAATTTTATCCGTAGGTGTCTGAATAATCAGGCTTAGCGAAGGGAACGAAACGCCAAGTGTATCCGACAGATTTTTGCGGATTTTTTCAACTGCTGACTGAATTTTTTGCCTGGCATCCTCTTGTGGCAGGTGATCATTTATACAAGAAGACAGGCTGGGAAGTACTATGCCTATCAAAAGGCATAACAAAGACTTTCTCATAATAGCAGTTTTTTGGTTAAACAAGGGAAGAATGAAACGCTGCCGGGCCGCCGGAACGGTCTTAAATGCCCTACGCAAGAACGGGGCCGCCCGTGCTCGCAGCCCCGTTACGTTCATTACCCTACGTAACGGGGCTGCGGCACTGCTGTCTGGCCTTATTTTTTAATCAACTGGGGGAATTCTCCGCCGGTAAACTCAAAGTCATCGGGCAGATCAACAAAACCCAAGGCATCAGTGTATTTGTTATTTCGCCCCCAATCAAGATCTTTTCTCAAGTCGTAGTAATGTTGACTACCATCTACAATGTCCCAGACTCTAAAATCAGGCTTTTCGGTATGAAATTGTTTAAATACGTAATCGCGGTTAAACAAACCCGTGGGGTTTGTAATATTGCCTGGCGTGTCGTCCTTAAATAATTCCTTGGCCGCATCATCCGATAAATCGCGACCATCGAACTGAAACCACCATTTACTAAAATAGTAGCTATCGAACTTATTAGCGTACCAGCCGCGCAGATACGTTGATTTATTCTCCTCTTGGGCGTAATAGACTGTTCGCCCGTAGTAAGTAGGCTTTATGAAATTATTTATATCATTAGGATCAATAATAGGTACTCCCCAATAATTACTTCGGGTCATCGAGCCGGCTTTCGCGATCATCACATTCCAAATTTGTCTCCTGAACCGGTCGTAGGCCGCGGTCCGTAGGGCGCCGTATGCAATACCCTCATTTACGGTTGGGAATTGTGCGTTCACCAAATCCTGGAGGGTGTATTTTTGGCCATTAAAGTCAATAGGATCCTTCCAGCCTTCCCGCAGGTTCTTGAAATTATCCTTGTAGTCGGCCAGGGCAAGTAGCATTGCTGAAATTGTTAATTGCATCTGGAGGTGGCCCAGCTTAAATTCGGCGAATTTCGCATCTAAAGTAGGCGGTAAGGCACCGGGGGCGGTCCATTTCTTGATGTTCTCACTCGTAATGGCAACTACCGCCCCGATGGCTGGTCCCAGGCCAGGGACTCCCGATGCCGCCACGCCGATGATCCCAATGGCGATGTCCGTTAGGATGGAGATGATAAAGTCTTTGTAGCCCTGGGGAGGCTTATCACCTGATTTTAATAATGATAGTGCATACTGTTCATAATTGCCCGTATAGATGTATACATCCGTTACCCAGGCATTCATGTTTTTTAAATTTTGTGCCGCTTTACACAGCTCAGGATTGGCTTTACAAGCTTTACAAAACTCATGATCTTTTACGGTAGGATCATCACAATCAGTTGGTGTTTTTGGTACGTCCCCTACCCCTAAAGTTGGCGGTATCCGGTGATCGGAACAGCCGATCAGCATGGAGGGTACGACAACGACGCTGGTAGCGGCAAGGGCGGCATCATGCAGCCAGTTCCGGCGACTGAGTTGGTTGGGGGTGTTTTGGGATAGCATTGTAGCGGTTGTTTTAAAAGAGGTAGTAAACTTGACTTTCGGGTTGATAGGTGGTTAACCAATGATTACCCCGCTCATCGACAATAGTCGGGCATACGTTGAGTTGTTGCGTTTGTAATTCTTGAATTTGGTTGTCGTTGAGAGTTTGCAGGGGTGAATGCAACTCTTCGCAAAGATGGCTGGGAAAGGTGGGTGCTGCCTGAAAATGGTCACCAACCACCAAAGGCGGTACACCAACAACCGAAAAAAGATAGTAAGCAACGTAACGGCGTGGTTAAGAAAGCGCTCGAACCGGTTTTGTCGACCGCGGAATCAGCAGCCGAAAGCAGGTCCCTCCCTGGCTGGTAAACTCCATCTGCCCCCCCAGTTGGCCGGTTAGTTCCCGAATCAGCCGTTGCCCAAAGGAGCGGGGGTTGCCTTTACGAGTAGGTGGGTGGTCAGGACGCCCCTGGTCCGTTGGGTCGGAACCCGATACGTCGGACCGCTCCAGTCCAGGACCGTTATCCCGGACTTCGATCAGGAGTCGGTCGGCGGGCTGGTCGGGATCCGGCTGCAGCAGCACCTTTAAATACGGATGGGGTACGCTGGCGTACGCGTGCTTAAAGGCGTTGGTTAACACCTCGTTCAGAATCAGACCCAGCGGCACCGCTATCTCCACGTCCAACTGAATATCGGCCACCTCAATCGAGCAGTCGAAGGTGTCGCGGTTGAACCCATAGCCAATCAGCAGCCCCTCGGTCAAATCCGTTATATAGGATTTTATCGGCACATCCATCAGGCTCTCGGTTTGATAGATCTGCTGATGAATCAGCGAGATGGCCTCAACCCGCCGTTGGCCATCCTGTACCGCCTGTACCGCCAGCGGATCACCTAAGCGTTTGGATTGCATCCTGAGCAGGCTGGAGACCATGGCCAGGTTGTTCTTGACCCGGTGGTGCAGCTCCCGCATCAGCATGGCTAAGTGGTCGGCCTGTTGATGGATTAGCTGATTGTTTTGGGAAACGGTTTGGTTGGTGTGTCTCAACTGGCCATTCACCCGTCGAATGACCCGGTATTGCCACAGGCTAAGAACCAGCAGAGCCAGTAAGGCCAGTAACCCCCCCGCCTGCCAGCTAATCTGGGTGAGCTGCCGCCGATTATCGCGATCCAGCGTATCGATGCGGGCTTGTTTCTGAGCGGTTTGATACCGGGTTTCGATCTCGGTAATCTGCCGGCTTTTTTCAGCACTCAGCATCTTGGTCGATGCCTGATGGCGTAACTGCTCATAGGCCAGCGCCTGCCGATAGGCCCCTTTGGCTTTCGCAATCTGGGCCAATACCTGATAGACCTCCGTCAGGTGTTCCTCTTTCCGTTCCGGATCACGCCCAATGCGGTTCAGTGCC
>JANPJE010000247.1:0-18978 GCA_031425355.1 Spirosoma sp.
GGATCGGCCCCGATAAATACATCGTCAAGGCCGTTGCCATCGACATCCGCAACGGCAATAGCCGGGCCGTTTTTGGCATACCTTTTCGGCATCAGGAAGCACTCTCGTCCGATTGGCAGCGTACCCCGCTGCTCCCGCAGGTATATGCCAAAAACGGCCCGGCCATTGCCGTTGCGGATGTCGATGGCAACGGCCTTGACGATGTGTTTATCGGCGCCGATCCCGGTCAGGTACGTACCGTTTATCTACAGAAAAAACCGGGTCAGTTTTCGGCGTTGGTGCAGGGAGCCAATACGCTTGAAGACATGGGTGCCTTGTTTTTCGACGCCGACGGCGATGGTGATCCCGATTTATACATAGCCAGTGGGGGGACTCAGCAGCCCGACAATAATCCCGTTTATCAGGACCGTTTATACCTGAACGATGGACAGGGCAAATTCACCCGGTCGCAGGGGCAGTTGCCGTCCACTACGTCGTCGGGGTCGTGCGTGGTAGCCGTTGATTTTGACCATGATGGCGATCTGGATTTGTTTCGGGGCGGGCGGGTAAAAGTAGAGGGTTATCCACTGCCACCCGCCAGCTATTTGCTGCGAAATGACAACGGAAGATTTACCGACGTGACCGACCAACTGGCTCCCGGTTTGCGGCAGGTGGGCATGGTTTGCGCGGCTCTCTGGACGGATTATGACAACGATGGCTGGGCCGACCTGATGGTTGCCGGGGAGTTTATGCCCATCACGCTCTTCAAAAACCAACGCACGAAATTTCAGATTCAGCCGACGACATTGCCCGCCGGTCAGTGGAATTCCATTACCGGGGCCGACTTTGACCATGACGGCGACATTGACTACCTCGCCGGAAACACGGGTCTGAACACGCGCTATCGGGCGTCGGCGGCCGAACCCGTACGGATTTACGGGAAAGACTTCGACGGAAACGGTAAGATAGACCCGATTATGACGTATTATCTTCAGGGAACGGAGCATGTGGCGACCATTCGCGAGGTGATGAATGACCAGATGCCAACGCTGTCCCGCAAGCGATTTACCAGCTTCGAGTCGTATGCCAAAAAATCATTCGCTGATATGTTCACTGACGAAGACCGCATTGGCGCAACCCGACTCGAAGCCACCGAACTGCGAAGCGTTTACATCGAGAATAAGGGAAGTGGGCGAGCTGGTGTTTCGGAATTTTCCGTTCATCCATTGCCGGTTACAGCGCAGTTGGCTCCTGTCTTTGGCATACAAACCGGCGACTTCAACGGCGACGGCTGGCGTGATGCGCTGCTGGTGGGCAACTCATACGCGCCCGAAACGTATTCAGGCTGGTTCGATGCGGGTCGGGGAACGCTGTTGCTGGGCGATGGGAAAGGGCATTTCCGGGCGGTATCTCCCGCCGAATCGGGCTTGCAGGTCGATGGCGATGCCAAAGGAATGGCGATGGTATCGACGGGTGCGTCGTTCTGTTATTTAGTGACCAGCAACAACGGCCCGGTGCAGTGCCTGACCCTCCCGACCGGCAAGTCCCGCCCGATGCAGCGTCTGAGACCCACCGAAACAACGGGACTGATCCGGCATCCCGATGGACGAACCGAGCGGGTCGAATATTATTACGGCTCAGGCTATCTGTCGCAATCGTCGCGGGTAAAGTGAGCTACCCCAGCACCCAATTCAGGATCATTACCCCGGCCAGTCCGGAAACCGAAACCAGCGTTTCCATGATTGACCACGTTTTGAGCGTATCGACCATCGAGAGTTGAAAATATTCGCGAAACAGCCAGAAACCCGTGTCGTTGACGTGCGAAAACATCATGCTCCCGGCCCCGATGCTCAATACCATCAAATTCGGTTCAACGCCAGAGGCCGTCAGCAGCGGAGCCACAAACCCGGCGGTGGTGATGCCTGATACCGTCGATGACCCGACGCACACGCGGATGAGGGCCGCCATGCCCCAGGCCAGTACGTAGGGGTGCAGGGTTGAGCCGTGCATAAGGTCCGCAACGGCCTGATTCACACCACCGTCTGTCAATACCTGCTTAAGTGCCCCTGCGCCCCCGAAAATTAGGAAAAGCAGGGCGACATCTTTAATGGAATTGCCAAGCAACGTAGTAACTTCCGGCATGGATTTACCCCGCCGAAGACCCAGCGTGATCGTGGCGACCACAACGGCGAAGAACATACTCACCACCGGTTCGCCCACGAAAAGCAGGATTTGCTCAGTAACCGAACCGGCGGGCAGCAGCGGAGACACGACGGTACTAACCCCTATCAGCAGAATTGGGAGCAAAACGGTCAGGAAACTGACGGTCGCTGAAGGCATCTGGTCGTCTGGCAAATCGGGTGCGATAAACGCCGGGTTGGGCAATGTCGTGTACCGTTTCACTGTTGAACCGAACAGCGCACCTGAAATGAGAATAGCCGGAATTGAGACGATAATCCCGTAGAAAAGCGTCAGCCCCATATCGGCGTGAAACTGCTTTAGAATGGCCAGCGGAGCCGGGTGGGGCGGCAGATATCCCTGCGTGACAGACAGCGACGCCAGCATGGGCAGACCAATGTAAAGCGCGGGCAATTTGTACCGATACGCCACTGTAATGACCAACGGAGCAATCAGCATGAACCCAACCGAATAGAAAAGCGGCAGGCCAACAAGAAAACCCGTTACCAGAAACGCCCAGCGAGCATGTCGAGTGCCAACCAGACTCATGATGTTGATCGCAATCCGTTGAGCCGCACCACTTTGCGCTACGAGTTTGCCCAGCATCGCACCCAGCGCAATAATGGCCGTGACGGACCCAAGCGTACTGCCAATGCCTTTCTGGATGGCTTCGGCAACCGCCAGCGGAGATAATCCCAATGCCAGACCAACCGCCAGCGAAACGGCCAGAAATGCCAGAAAAGCGTGTAGCCGAACCACTGAAATCAGCACGATCAGAGACAGAATGCCGAGAAAGGTAATCGGTAGAAGCATGATTGAGCGGGCCAAATCTACCCAGCAAAGCACCCGACGTAGCAGACTCTAATCATTAGCTGTTCACTGACATAATTTAGGTGCGGCTTTTTCGGATGGCTTCCATCAGTCCCTGCATGTAGCCAACGGCGTGCAGACTGCCCAATAAACTATAGCCCTGGTGGTCGTTACTGTCGCCCGCCATTGTTGGTACGTGGTCGGGCCGGATCGGGCCTTTGTAGCCAATATCGTAGTACGATTTCATGGCTTTATACATGTCGTTCTGGCCGTCGTCGTAGAACGTTTCTTCGAAATTCAGACGGTTGCCCCGAATGTCGCGGAAATGGACGAAGAAGATTTTATTCCGTTCGCCGAAGTACTTCACCACCGTTGAAATGTCCTCGCCCATGGTGGCAAAACTGCCCTGACACATCGTAATGCCATTGTTTGGGCTTGGGTAAAGAGCCAGCACCCGCTTGAACGCATCGGCAGATGTCAGAATCCGGGCGATTCCCCGGAGTGTATCAACCGGCGGATCGTCGGGGTGGAGCGCGAGTTTTATACCGGCTTTCTCGGCTTCGGGCACCACCGCTTTGAGGAAATAAGCCAGATTTTTCCACATCGTTTCCGCCGAGAACTCGCCAAAGGACGTCACAGGCTGGCTTTTGGCTTCTTCGTAATTGAACGAACTGACCAATGCCCCACCGCGCGATGGTTTGGCCAGATTCGTCCGCGACCAGTTGACGACTGGCATCCAGTTATAGCAAACCGTATCGACACCCAGCTTCGACAAGTTTTTCATGAACGTAATGAAATGCTCGATTTCTTCGTCTTTACCGGGGAGTCCCAACTTGGCTTTGTCGAGGGGCGTTGGACTTTCAATAACCTGCAATCGTAGCCCATCGGCGGCAAACCGATCCTGAATGGCTTTCAATACGTCGTAGTCCCAGGCATTTGCCGTTTTCATGCCCACCATGCCGGGACTGGCCGGTGCCACCGCGCCCAACACGCCCATCTGGGCCGACAACTTCATTTTCTGCGGTTCAAATCCAAAAAAATACGCCAATCCCATCTGTAAGTCGGCGTCTTTTGCCAGATCAATCACCGATGACTTTAGCGGGGCTGGGTGGCCGGTAATCGCGCTCAGCCCAGGTAGGGACAAACTTGCTGCGGACGCGCTTTGGCGGATGAATTTTCGGCGGGACGTTTTCATAAGACAACTGTCGATTAAGTAGGAATACGACATTGGTAAAAACCCATCCTCTCATGAATTTACTGATGAAACAGGAACCAACAAAGGGAGCCGCATTCATTACGTTCGGAGCCGGATCAATCGAAACGGCTTTGTTTTCTTAGCCCATCCAGTAGATACTCCAATCCATTCAGCCTGATTTCGTACATGGTCTGTAGCAGCATGCCCAGCTTGCCCGCCGGAAACCCTTTCTGCGCAAACCATTCTAAATAGTAAACGGGCAAAGCTCTGATTAACTGGCCTTTATACTTGCCAAAGGGCATCTGGTAATGCACTAATTCGTTCAGAAGTTCAGGGTTGCCCTGCGATTGCGGATCGGTCACGTGCTGTGGATTTGATGGATAAAGATAACTACATACGGGCAATGAACATTAGCTAACGGATGGTTCCAGCAGGCGAATCGTACCGGCTGTGGCGTCCATTTCGGCTTCGACGCCGAGCGGCATTGTAAACTTATCGCGGATATGCCCAATCATGGCCCCGGAAAAGGCTGGCTTGTCTAATGGAGCAATGTGTTCGGTCAGTACGTCGTCCAGCGTAAGCGATCCGTAGCCTCCGCCTTTCGGCTCGCAGTCGGTGCATTTACCAAACACGAAGCCCGCTACCTGATTCAGAATACCCGCCAGTTTCAGGTGAGTCAGCATCCGGTCCATTCGGTAAACTTCTTCGTGCGTATCTTCCAGAAACAGAATCGTGTTGCGCCAGTCGGGCAGGTAGGGTGACCCGATCAGGTGACTGAGTACGGTGAGGTTGCCACCCACTAATTTCCCACGTGCCAGACCGGGACGAAGGGTCGTAATTCGATCCTGCGTTTGAACGAGGTTGTCGCCTTTTTCGGTCGGGTTTCGCCACGTTGGTGCTTCGGCTTCGATGAGCAACCGCCGAAACCCACCGACCGTGAACCCGTTAAACGAGGCTGACCCAACGGGACCGTGAAACGTGACTAAACCCGTTTTGGCGTAAATGCCCAGCAGCAACGCCGTAATGTCGCTGTAACCGATCAGGATTTTCGGGTTCCGTTGGATCAGATCATAATCGATCAGGGGTAGCAGACGGGCGCATCCCCAGCCGCCATGAATCGCCATGATCCCCTTAACGCTGCGGTCGTCAAAAAAGGCGTGCAGGTCAGACACCCGGTCGGCATCGCGTCCGGCCAGATACCCGTATCGGTCGTAAATGTGCGGTCCCAATTTTGTCTGGAAACCCAATACCTGAAGGGATTCCTGGGCAATCTGCACCGCTTCGCGGGTAAAGGCCGGAGCCGCTGGACAGATCAGCCCGATGGTGTCGCCCGGTTGTAAACGAGCGGGTTTTATAATTGTGTTTGGTGGCTGGCTGGTATCCAGCGAAAGCAACGGGGCCAGACTGGCAGTTTGCAGAAAGGAACGGCGTGAAGGCATGGGAACATGAAATTCGTCAGTCCAGAAAGGTACGTATTAAAGCGAAATATTGAACCCGTATCACGTCCGCGCCACCCAATCTATAAGTAGCTTTGTCGTTTGCGAAACTTTTGTAAGTGTCAGTAACAGTTTTTTTTCAGACATAAACCCAACCAATCTATGTTAACCAAACCTTTTCTTCGATTTGCCCTGGCCTGCGTGGCCCTGCTGTGGACCGTTTCGGCTGCTGAAGCCGCCAAACCATTGACAACTGTCAGCCAGCTAACTGCCGACTGGCAACGCGCCCGTGAGTACACCAAAGAATATTTAGACGCCATGCCCGAAGACGGTACGGGTTTCAAGCCCTCGCCCGACATTCGGAGTTTTGCCGAGCAGATGCTGCATCTGGCGAATGCCAACTATAATTTTGGCGCAACGGCGAGTGGCAAAGCTAACCCATTTCAGGGCAAGAGCTTAGAGAAAATGGAGGAGCTAAAAACCAAAGCGGCCCTCTCGAAAGCCGTTCTCGAAAGCTATGATTTTGTGCTCGACGCCATCAAAGGAATGAGCGACGCGCAACTGGCCGAAACTGTAAAAATGGGTCCCCGTGAAATGACCCGCGAGGTAGTGCTGGCCAAAGCGTTTGAACATCAAACCCACCACCGTGGTCAATCGACCATTTACATTCGGATGAAAGGCATTAGACCACCCAACGAAAAGTTGTTCTAATTTAATGGGGGCAGACAGGCGTCTATCCTTAATCACCTTACCAAAAATATGATGAATTTTTTTGCTCGTAAATCAATTCGTGCCGTGTTACTTCCGGCGCTTGGTCTGTTCGCGCTCACAACCGCAACTGCTCAGGTTGGCGTAGGCACAAAACCCGCCAAGGGAGCGGAAATGCTGTTCGACGGCTCCCGCAAGATGCTCGACGAAAAGTGGACGTACTGGCAAGGTCCACGCTTGGCCGCGACATTGCCCATCAAGTGGATGATCGAAAAAGATCCCGCTGGCAAGGGCACGGTTATGAACAGCAATGACCCCTCGGCAGCGGGTGGCCTCTACGGTGCCGCCGACATTGTGACCAAAGAAGCGTTCCGCGATTTCCGGCTGCACGTTGAGTTTTTTGTGAGCAAGCCGGGCGGAAACAGTGGCGTGTATCTGCAAAATCGCTATGAAATCCAGATTTTCGATGGCGACACGACCTCGCACGGGTTGGGAGCCGTTATCAACGAAAGTCCATCGCCCTACAAGTTATATAAAGGGATTGGCCAATGGAACGCCTATGACATTGAGTTCCGGGCCGCGCGTTTTAAAGATGGCAAACGTACCGAACCAGCTATGGTGACCATGTATTTTAATGGCAAAAAAGCCCATACCAACCAGACAATCACTCAGGTATGGGGCGGTCCGAACTCAGGCATTGATGGCGGCAACGACGGTGGTAAAGGCGTTACCGACACCCCCGGCGGCCTGAAATTACAAGGCGAAGGCCACGACGTATTGTACCGCAACATCTGGATCAAAAAACTGGATTTGGCAAAGGCCGACACGAATTTTTAAGGCAACAGGCAGTCAAAATCAATTGAACAGAGTGGTCCGTATTGGTGGATCACTCTGTTCAATATGTCCAGCTACTCAAATTTATCTTCTTCGTCAGACTAAATTGATACCTTTCCTGTCTAATAGTCAATAGTCGCTATGTTTCCTCAACTTATCCCGTATTTCCAAAACCAGCCAGTGAAACGCGCTTATCTATTCGGCTCGGTAGCACGGGGAGAGCAAACGGCTGACAGCGACATCGATATTCTGGTTGAGCTTGATTACGAGCAGGGGGCCGATTTTTATCAATTTTTGACCATGCAGGAGCAGTTAACGTCCCTGCTTCACAGACCAGTCGATTTAGTCAGTGCCAATGGCCTTTCGCCGTTCATCAAGCCCTTTATCGACCGGGAAAAGCAACTTATCTATGAAAAGGCTGCTTGATGATAAAGTTCGTCTGTTGCACATTCTGCAGGCAATTGATTACGTAAACGATTTTCTGGAGGACCGTTCTAAAGAATCGCTTTATGATGAACCCATGTTTCGTTTCGCTGTTGAACGGCAACTGGAGATAATTCGTGAAGCGGCTAATCACCTGTCTGATTCCCTTAAAGAACTAACGCCTGAAACCGAATAGCGGAGAATTAGTGCTTTTCGAAACTTCATTGCGCACGAATATTTCGGTGTTGATCTTGAATTACTTTGGGATATTGTGACGCGAAAGCTAGAGCCGCTTAAATGGACTGTCGAACAACTTTTGTCAGATTATTTTAAAGAATAATAAGCAATAATTCGAGCAACGACAACGGTAGAGGTTCGCTCACACCGTTCTCATTTTGTCGAGATAGCCTATTTAGTGAAATAATCTGAAAATTAGTTTTCTCTTAATCTACGCCCCTAAACTGACCCGCCGGGTCAGTTTAGGGGCGTTTCAAATCGCTTCTTACACAACTCTATTGTAATTCCTATTCCGCTTGGTCCGATTTCCCGGACAGTACGTGTACAGGAGTTCCTCTTGACAGGCAGCTACCGGCCAATTGGCCACCTTTGTAACCGGCTCTCAGCATCCAACGCCGAATAGGGGCATAGTTTGGTCTTTCCGACCATTTTACACCAAACTAAACCCATTTCTGCTCCATCTTTGTTATCCTTGTAGAATTATAATTTATGATTAAATGATTGGGGAATGTTCCGGCTATGTGATGCCGGAACGCTCTTTCGCTTTTTCGCTCATTGCCATACATGAAACTATTAAAAGTAGCCGCCGGTGTTCTGAATCAAACCCCGCTTGCGTGGGATCACAACAAACAAAATATCATCAACGCCATAAAAGAGGCTCAGCAGCAGGATGTTAGCCTGTTATGTCTGCCTGAGTTCTGTATTTCCGGATACGGTTGCGAGGATGCATTTTATGCGCAGAATACCATCGACCAGTCCATTGCGTCGCTGCTGGACATCGTGCCGCATACCAACGACATTGCCGTGGCGGTGGGTTTGCCGTTACGTCACAACAACCGCACGTTCGATACGGCTTGTCTAATTGCTAACAAGCGGATTCTGGGCTTTGCCGTCAAGCAGTATCTGGCGAACAATGGCGTTCACTACGAAACGCGCTGGTTTCAGCCCTGGACGCCCTTCGTCCGCGATGAGATTAAGATTGGCGAATTTACGTATCCGTTCGGCGATGTTGTATTCGATCTGTCGGGCATCCGGGTTGGCTTCGAGATATGCGAAGATGCGTGGGTAGCCAGCAGGCCGGGCCGAAACCTGTATGAGCGGGGCGTCGATATTATCCTGAATCCGACCGCCAGTCACTTTGCATTTATGAAATCGCAGGTGCGCGAACGGTTTGTGGTCGATGCGTCGCGGGCGTTTGGCGTTAGCTACGTATATGCCAATCTGCTGGGCAATGAATCGGGCCGGATTATTTTTGACGGCGATGCGATGGTGGCTTCCAACGGCGAACTGCTGGTGTCGGGGCCACGATTGAGTTATGAGGATTTTTTGATCGTTCCCGCCGTTATCGACGTTGAAGCAACCCGGCTCAATCAGACACAGAACCGCGCCAATCTCGCGCTCGCCTACCCAAATCTGCGCGTTTCGGAACGCTTCGACTGGCCTGAAATTTCGCCCGTTATTCAGAAGGCGCAACTCGAAGGGTGGGAGCGGGGCGGCTACCTCAAGGAAGAAGAATTTGCCAGGGCTGTCGCGCTTGGTCTGTTCGATTACCTGCGGAAGAGTCGTTCGCAGGGATACGTACTGTCGCTGAGTGGCGGAGCCGATTCGTCGGCCATTGCCGCGCTGGTATTTCTGATGATTCGGATGGCCGTCGAGAATATTGGCCTTGATGGTGTCAAGAAAAAATTGGGCTACATCACGGCCATTCAAAAATGCAAAACGCCCGAAGAAATAATCGGTAAACTGCTGACGGTCATGTACCAGGGCACCGAAAACTCGTCCGACGATACGTTCAACTCCGCCAAACAATTAGCCGATGACATTGGGGCCAAGTTTCTGAATATCAACATCAACGGCTTGGTCGAAACGTATCGCGGGTTGATTGAAGAGCAATTGGGTCGGACACTTTCCTGGGACACCGACGATGTGGCCCTGCAAAATATTCAGGCGCGGGTGCGGGCACCGAGTATCTGGATGCTGGCAAACATCAACAACGCGCTGTTGCTCACAACCTCGAACCGCTCCGAAGCTGCTGTTGGTTATGCCACAATGGATGGCGACACGGCGGGCAGTATTTCGCCCATCACGGGCATCGACAAGCATTTTCTGCGGGGTTGGCTCCGCTGGCTCGAAACGGTTGGCCTGAACGTCAAAAACGCGCCTGAACCCACCGATCGCACCAGTTTAGCCATCGAACCAACCTCTCCCGATGAGTTGATTAAAGTGAAGGGTTTGAATGCCGTCAATAATCTGCAACCCACCGCCGAGCTTCGTCCGTTAGACAAAAAACAAACTGACGAAGACGACCTGATGCCCTACGACGTACTGAACTCCATCGAAGAAGCCGCCATCCGCGACAAGCAGTCGCCGGTTGAGGTGCTGAAATTGGTAGAAGTGCGATATGTTGCGGTTCACGACCGGGAGAAACTCGTACTTTGGGTAGAGCGGTTTTTCAAACTCTGGAGTCGCAACCAGTGGAAGCGGGAACGCTACGCACCGAGTTTCCACCTCGACGATCACAACCTCGATCCGCGTTCGTGGTGCCGCTTCCCGATTCTGTCGGGTGGTTTCGAGAAAGAGCTCACCGAAATGCGCGACTGGGCCAACGAACAGAAGCCAAACGGCAGAAAAGGCAAGATTGGGTTTTAGAGCACCCCGTCGTTAACTTTGTGAAAAGCCAGTTTGTGAAAAGCCGCTAACTATGATTACATCGGAAGAATTTCCTTATATAAAATCCTTGTACGTGAACGACTGTTACGCGTACAAGGATTTTAACATTGAACTGCATGATTACAAGCCATTCAGTCATTTGATTTTGACGGGGAAAAATGGGTCGGGGAAGAGTACGATTTTGAGGGCGGTTGATAGTCATCTATCTGCTTGGCGCGGGAAAACAGCTTTTTTAAACGGCGAAATAGACCCTATCAAGCAGATCAATTCTTTAAAATATAATATTAATAATAGATCGTCCAAACAAGGAATTGATGATTCAACAGTCAAAACATGGCAAATAAAACTATTAGCATTAGAGCGGATATCACCAACTTATGTAGCGACAGTGGATAATATTTGGGTGCAGAACAAAAGCCACCTCATATATTCCTATTTAAAGGCTAAGCGTAATAGTGAAGTAAGTCCAGTCAGTACAGTTACGAAAGAAACTGATTTTACAGACCAACTCCAAAAAAATGACTCCACCGAGACTTTTATTCAGCAGTTTAAGCAGTATTTAGTCAATAAAAAAGTTTATCAAGCTTTCGATCAATTAGATAACGATATAACTCGACTCTCTGAATCGGAAGCGTTTTTTAATGACCTGACGGTTGCTTTCCGCTCAATCTTTGAAGATGAGAATTTGAGCTTAGTTTTCGTTCGAGAAAGTTTTGAATTTTTTATCAAGCTTTCAGATGGTCGTCAACTCACATTTGACGTACTCTCGGAAGGCTTTTCTGCTCTTTTAAGTATTCTGATGGACTTGTTTATGCGGGTCGATCTCATCCGCAAACAAGTTGGTAATTACAGCTATAATCCATGTGGTATTGTCCTGATTGATGAACCCGAAACACACCTGCATCTGCAATTGCAGGAACAGGTTTTACCGCTTCTGACGAATCTATTTCCAAATATCCAGTTCATAACCGCTACGCACTCACCGGCCGTTATTGCCAGTATTAAACAGGCTACGATTTTTGATTTGACAACAAAAGAAAGTCGCATCAGCGAAGAAACGGCTGGGAGGAGTTATTCAGATTTGATGCGTGCACATTTTGGTATGAATAACGAGTATTCAGGCATTGCGGATGAGTTATTCCGAAAAGTTGACAATATCCTCAAACAGCATAAAAATCGGCCGGAAGAGTTGAAGGTTCAGCTACAGCAATTTTTCGTGGAGAACGAGGCTTATCTCTCGCCAAGTTTTCGCGTCGAGTTAGAGTCAATGATTTTAGAAAATGCTTAAGCTGTCCGCTTCATGATTAATGTAGTACGAAGCCAACAGGCTCCGCAGTCGCTAAATAATGCCGGTATTAAACGCTACCTGGACGAACTTGAGACTTATAAAGATGATCTACAGTTACCAGTGGAACAGCGAACGCTGGCTAAACCCAAATGTCATGAGTCATACCGCAATGCCGACTTATTTGAAGCATTTGATGATTGCTTTTTAAAAAAATGCTACCTGACGGAAGAAGCATTCTTTACGTCATGGTCAATGGACGTCGAACACTTTCAACCTCAAAACGAGCATCCTCAACTAAAATACGTTTGGTCGAATTTGTACCCAGCTTCGCATGATGCTAATATGATGAAGCCACGTAACACGCCATCTGGTGGTTATTTAGATCCCTGTGAACCAAGCGATGATGTCGAAAATAATCTTCTTTACTTCTTTGATTACGAGAATGATGCTGTACACATTGACGTAGTAGATTCTTCTAATTTGAAGGCTGTTAATACTGCCAAACTTTTACAAAAATTGTATAATGGCGATACACAGGAAACACGTCGTAAAACGGCTGAGTTGAGAAATGCCATTCACAAAAGATTTGTAAGAATATTAGAACTAATAATTGAGTGGCGAAAGGCTCGTGAAGTCAGTGATGTACAAGCTAAATTTGAAGCGGAACGTAAACTCAAAGCTTTTCTTTCGCGTAAAGCATCATTCACAATGTTGATGCGCTCAATTAAAGCGGTCAAAGATTTACCAACCGATTTTCTCGATTAAGCCGGGTAATGAAACAACTCCTTCCCGGTCTTCTTTTCGCGGCTCTTTGGGCGTCGGCGTCAGTAGCCACTAAATTTGGTGTGCAGTCGGTGCATCCGCTCATTCTGGCAAACGTTCGTTTTTTTATTGCCGGTGTTGGTATGCTGCTGTTCGCGTATGGTATTCAGCGGACGAAAAACGCCTGGCCCACCCGCACCGAATGGCGGCAACTGACCATTTTTGCCTTGCTCAATACAACCATTTACCTCGGTGCTTTTGTGCTCGCCCTCAAGCAGGTATCGGCGGGGATTGGCAGTTTATCAACCGCTACGAACCCGCTGTTTATTGCCCTGATGTCGGCGTTGTGGCTTCGCCGGATGCCGCACGGGAATGAGATGGGTGGTTTACTGCTTGGCCTGCTGGGTGTGGGCGTCGCTACGTATCCGCTTCTGCAAAACAGCTTTGCCACTGTAGAAGGATTGCTGATTCTGCTGGTCGGTATGGTTTCCGTCTCGGCTGCAACGGTCTATTACGCCCATATCGAGTGGCGGTTGCCCAGCCTGGTCATTAATGGGTGGCAGGTGTTGATTGGAGGCTTTCTTCTGTTACCGTTCACGCTCTTAACGGCCGATTTTTCGGCCTCGCACTACGACCAGCGGTTCTGGCTGTCGGTGTTCTGGCTTATTTTGCCGGTGTCGGTGGGGGCGTTACAACTGTGGTTTTTTCTGATCCGGCAAGACCCCATCCGGGCGTCGCTATGGCTATTTCTCTGCCCGATTTTTGGCTTCGTTTACTCCTACCTGCTCATGGGTGAACCCGTTACCGTTTACACCGCCGTCGGCACAGGGCTGGTCATTGGCGGGCTGTGGCTGGGACGGAAGCAGTAGAGACCAGTCTCTACTGCTTCACCACAATCATTTCGACGCGCCGGTTGAGTTGGCGGGTAGTTTCGGCATTATTGCTGGCAATGGGGCGCGTGGGACCGTAGCCGCGTGTGGTAATGCGATTGGCCGCAATGCCGTTCTTCACTAAATAATCTTTCACAACATCGACCCGCTGTTTCGATAGCAGCAGATTCTGGTCGAAATCTCCCTGGTTATCGGTATGCCCGGAGAGTTCGATTTCGGCAGTAGGTTTGCCCTGCATGAATTGTAAAAGCTGCTCCAGAGCGGGTTGAGCGTCGGGCAGCAGTTCGGCTTTGCTCTGCACAAACTGAAGGGCACGTAACTGCGTCGTTTTGCCCGTGGGGGCCACAATCAGCGGGGGCGTATAAATAACTTTAGCATCGAGCGTTTTTGGGGGCGTCACGCGTTCGTCATTTTGCGCACTGCCTGCGGGTCGCTTGCCCACCACAGTTATCTGCTCCAGTGGGACCGATGCCGGTGGCACAGATGGTGCTGAACCGGCTGACGTAACAACCGGTGCCGTTGCGGTTTTGGCAGATTGTGCCGAAACCTTAAACAAGAGAATTACTTTTCCGTACAGTCGATTTGTGCTTCCCGACGTAAACGCCAGTTGTTCATCAAGCGTGATATATCCCGCTGCTTTTGTGGTGATGATGTACGACAGTTTAGGGTCAAGTTTAAGTTGGAAAGTCCCGTCCGTTTTTGTGGCCTGCTGTGCCCGGATAAGTCCATCCTGATTTTTGGCGATAACGACAGCCCCGGCAATCGGTTGTTTGGTGGCGGCATCCTGCACAGTGCCTTCCATCGACGCTGAGCCATCTGTTGGCGTAACCTGATGTTTCGGTTGTGCCTGGGCTGTTGATGACACTACGTTGCTCAGGTAGAGGCACCCGGCAATCACTACATATTTTGTCCACTTCATATACTACAGGCAACGTTGAAAGGCGGCTCAAAAGTACATCGAAATGTGCAAAAGTGAGCCATTGCCTATGTGCCCGACACGCTGATTTTGTCCGTTTTTTAGAACGCCCGAAAATGGTAGTTAAACTACTGATAATCAGTGTAGTTATATAGTGAAAATAATTGTGGAAAATCGAACGCTGGAGACCTGTTTTTCGTTAATAAATTATGACACAGACAACCAACGTTACGATGCATTCCCCGAACGCTCAGGCACCCGCTGCAACAGCGTCGACGGGCAATTTGCCGCTCGATGACAACTGGCGGAAGTCTATTCCAGCGCAGGTGTTCCTGAACCATTTTTTTGCGATGGATTACCATATCCATCACCAAAACGACCTTTTCGACATCGCTAAATTCCCCGTATTTCAACAGTTTTATGGGCGTGCGACCGAGGAGAGTCGGAAGGCATTAGAGAAATTATTATTGAATAGCTGGAGTGCCGAGTACGCGCTTAGAATCACGCCCGTCGTCAACGATGAGCAGTATTTGCAAAGCTCGCTGCACTGGACATTCCCGCAGGCGTATTATAGTGCATTGTTCAGCGCACGGGCGTTTCTGGCCGTGCAGGGCATTAATGTCAGCAACGAAGAGTTGATTCGCAAGCGGATTGGCAATGCGGTTGTGCGGGGTTATTATCCGGCTTCTGTCGGTTACTACGCGCTCGGCCCGATCAATAGCTACCGGATTCAGCGGTTGCCCATGTCGAAGCGGTTCACCGTAGCGGCCAAAACCGATTTGCTGTTACCTTCGCGGGCGGCTTCGGCGCAGGCCGAGTTGGCGCAGTTCCTGAAAACCACCCGCGACCAGCGCGTGAAGGCGTTACGTAATGCGATTCAGAACAACCCGAAGACGGCGCTGCGTAGCCCTAAAACGGGTGAGATTCTGCAGAAATTCAGTGTGGAGCAATACAAGCAGTTGGCGAAGCAAATCGGTTACACGACGTACTTCGACATGTTGAGCCGCCTGCGTATTTCATCGACCAACCGCGAGATCGAGCGTTTCGTGGATTCCGAAATTGACGTTAAGCTATTCCACCAGAGTCTGGTAAACATTGTGGCTCACGTCAATTCGGTGCACGAATCCTACATTGCTAAAGCCCTCGGCATAAACGCGTACCGGCAGTTGGTGGCTAAGTTGCCCTCGTATTTGCAGGAGAGTTTTGTGCGCGAACGGATGAATACCATCATTACACCCATGCTCGAACAGCCACAGGCCGAGCAGGAGCCGTATCTGCGGATGGCGGCTTAACGGCGGGTATCGTTAAATATGAAAGCCCGATAAGCACATTCGCTTATCGGGCTTTTTGTATTCAATTAAACGCTACGCTGTTTTGACCAGATCGACCAGCGTTTCTATCCAGAGTGGATTGTCGTTCAGACTTTCGACCAACTGCCAGTGCTTTCCACCGGCCTTCTCAAATAGCTCCTTGTATTCCTCGCCCACTTCAATCGTCGTTTCTAAGCAATCGGCTACGAATGCGGGTGAAAAAGCCAGTACGCTTTTGATGCCTTTGGCCGGTAACTCCTTGATAATGTCGTCGGTATAGGGCTTAATCCAGGGGTCGTTGCCTAACCGCGACTGGAAACAAGTCGTGTATTTCCCATCCGGAATAGCCATTGCTTTGACCAGCAGGCGCGTTGTTTCAAAACACTGTGCCCGGTAGCAATGCTGATTCAACGGGTGAAGCGATCCGCAGCATTCGCCAAACTGGCAAACGGTTTTTGTAACGTCGCCTTTTCGGATCTGTCGTTCGGGCAGGCCGTGGTAGCTGAAAATAAAGTGATCGTAGTCGTAGGCCGCCATGTGCTTACGGCCCGTCCGGGCAAATCCTTCGATGAATTTCGGATGCTCCAGAAATCGGTTAATGAACCGAACCGCCGGAATCACCTGCCATGATTTTAAAATATCCATCACCTTCTCGTAAACCGAACCGGTTGAGGCAGATGCATATTGCGGAAAAAACGGAATGATAATCAGGTCATTCAGCCCCTGCTGCTGAAAATCGGCCAAGCCCGCGTCGATGCTGGGACTTTGATAACGCATTGCCAGTTTGACTACGTACTCATCGCCCAGTACGTTCTGTAGTTCGCGCTCTACTACATGGCCATAATATTTGAGTGGCGAACCGGTTTCAGTCCAGAGTTCCTTATAAATTTTGGCTGATTTGGGTGCCCGAAACGGCGCGATAATGCCATTTACGAGCAGCGAACGAGGAATGGCCGGAATATCAATGACGCGCCCATCCATTAAAAACTCGCGCAGGTATTTACGCACATCCGGCACTGAAGGGCTGTCCGGAGTGCCGAGATTGACAATCAATACGCCTGTTTTACCGTAGGATTTTTTTACGGCAACAGGTGGTTGTAAAACAGAAACGTCCATAAAAAAGAAACTGTAATGTTAAGGAGTTAGTTTGTTCCGATTTATCGTTCGTCGTTACAGAACATGCGTGAGTCTGTTTAAACGGCGAACTATAAACGACAGACGTCAAACTTATTTCACCTGCGCATACTTACTCATATCGGGGCGGGCAAAGTCGCTGAAAACGGTGCCGGGTAACTCGCTAAACACCATAATGTCGGTCAGGTCGCGTTCGCCCCGTTCGCCCGAGAGCAAAATGCCGCCATACGATTTATAGTCGATCCAGGGCAACGTAAAGCGGGGTTGCTCGTCGGTGAATTTCGGATAATGCGCCCATTGCGTCACCAGATGCGACTGCTTATCAACCCACACTTTATACTTGTTGTCGGGCGTGTTACCCACATTTTTGAAGGTCATCTGAAGCACATCGGCGGGTTTGCCATCTTTCGTATTATCGTCGCCGAGGTGTTTGAGTGTCACGCCCGAATCCTTGAGTTTGAACGGCATCAGCAGCCAGTACATGTCATTAATCCAGGCCCCTTTGCCCGCTTTGACGTATTTGGCAACTGAATCCGGTTCGGTCATCTCGGCCCCATTGCGAAATACCCGGCCTTTGTCGGTGTTGATGTTCAGCAGCACCGTCTGATCGTCGCGGAGGTTATCGACCCGCACATCGCCCGACCATTTATCCCAGACGAGCTTACGTGCCCCGAAAAAATTCCAGGCAATAACGTGGGTATTGTCCCAGGCTTTACGGCCGCCCATCGCCAGCATGACCTGATCGGCAATTTGTACGGCTTTCTGGTCAGACCCGGCCATATCGAAGCCAGAAGCGGCCGGATTGGCGGTTTTCTTTGATTGAGCACAGGCTACAGTGCTGATTATGAGAAGAATAGTGGCAACAGCGATGCGTGTATGCATGAGGACGGGGTTTTAGTTAACAAAAATACAACTTACGCGGGTTTGTTTGTGTCGATATGATTTAGATTTGTATAGATTTTAACGATAAGCACCACGCTTTGTCTATGACGCTCTCTCAGCTTGATTATATCGTTGCCGTCGATACGTATCGGCATTTTGCCACCGCTGCCGAGGCTTGCCACGTAACGCAGCCTACGCTCAGTATGCAGATTCAGAAACTGGAAGATGAGTTTGGTATGTTAATCTTTGACCGGTCGAAGCAGCCCGTTGTGCCCACCGAAACGGGCGCGTTGATTTTGGCCCAGGCGCGGGATGTGCTGCGGGCCGCCCGACGAATTCCCGAAATTGTCAGTGAGTCGAAAGAAGATTTTCGGGGTGATTTCAAGATTGGTATTATCCCCACGCTGGCACCCTATCTGTTGCCTTACTTCATTGGCGAGTTCGTTCGTAAATATCCGGCTGTATCGGTACAGATTCAGGAATTGGTGACGGAGCAGGTGGTCGAAAAACTCCGAAACGGCCTGATTGACGTGGGCATTGTTGTGACGCCTTTAACGGAGAACGGCATCACAGAAATGCCGTTGTTTCACGAGCCTTTCGTTGTCTATGCGGCCCATGCAAACCCATTATTGGCAAAAACAACGATCACCCCGGCCGACCTGCAAACGGACGGTCTCTGGCTGTTAACGGAGGGGCACTGTTTCCGAAATCAGGTGATGAATTTGTGCGGGGCCGACCGGCAGGCCAACTGCAAAACGGCGCTGCGCTACGAAACGGGTTCGCTCGAAACGCTCATCAAACTGATTGATAAACAGGGTGGTTTTACGTTATTGCCATACCTCGCTACACTGGATATGGACGCGACACGCCGGTTACGCCTTCGACCGTTCGACGCGCCATCCCCCGTTCGCGAGGTCAGTTTGGTTATGCACCGCAGCTTCCTGAAACGCCAGATCATAAAAGCACTCAGGCAGGAAATAATGGCCCATCTGCCCGCCGAAACGATCGGCGAAGCCAGGCGGGGAACCGTTTTAACCATGCGATAAACATGACCCGCCTATTTTGTATGGTGACTTACGAAAGGAAATAGACGGCGTTGAATGAATGGAAAAACAAAAACTTATATTTGTTTAGTACTACTCATTAGACGTTTCTCCTGCTCACGTATTCCATGATAAGCACTTTATTTAGGTCCGGTATTACCGCAAATGGATTTGGGAGATGTATAGTGCTCATTATGTGGCTGTTGAATTATGGTCAGGCCATCGCCCAACAACCATCGCTCGATACTCAACCGGTAGCCGTTACGTCGATTTGTGCGGGTTC
>JANPJE010000248.1:0-2475 GCA_031425355.1 Spirosoma sp.
CGACTTCGTTTGACTCACCGCTTGGGCTTGTGCGAATTGCGGGCGACGAATCAGGCGTATCGGTCATCTCCTGTACGGACAGCCCGCCCTGCGAGAAGTTTCTGAACCTCCGGTCCGACGCGCTGGCCGAGCCGGTCACTATGGCGGTCGGGCAACTTCAGGAATACTTTGCCGGTACGCGTCAAACCTTCGATTTTCCCATAAATCCAGTGGGAACGACCTTCCAGCAAACCGTTTGGCGAGCGTTGCTCGATGTGCCGTTTGGTATAACCGTGTCGTATATGGCCCTGACCCGGCGCATCGGCGACGAGAAAGCCATTCGGGCGGTGGCGGCCGCCAATGGCCGGAATCCACTCTGGATTGTGGTGCCCTGCCACCGCATTATCGGCTCCGACGGGTCGCTGACGGGCTATGCAGGCGGGCTTTGGCGAAAGCAATGGCTGCTGGAACATGAAGGAGCGTTTGCCCGATCGTCGCAGTTGTCATTGTTCTGATTATCTGTATATTAGCGACTGTCGTTTTCCACTCCCATCGCCTAACTACAGTCCGCTATGATTAACTATTTTGCCTGCCGACCAATTATTCAGCTACTTGTCTTGATTACTTTTTTGCTAAACTTCTTAGGCTGTAATTCCTCACCCGAACAGAAGGCGGGTGCCGATTCTCGTTACATTAGAAAAGAAGCGGCCAACACGGGTGTTATTGTTTTCGTACATGGCGTTTCGGGAAACAGTGCCGAGACCTGGGCCAATACCGCAACGGGTACGTACTGGCCCGACATGCTCACCAAAGATTCTACGTTTAAAGGATTCAATGTGTATGTGTATGATTACAATACACCGCTCCTCGAAAAAAGTTATTCGATTGATGAATTAGCCGAAAATATGCGGTTGGTTTTTGACGACGATGGCGTATTTGACCATTCCAATGTCGTGTTCGTTGCCCACAGCATGGGCGGGTTAGTGACCCGCGATTTTCTGTTGAAATACCGAAAAGCAGCCGAAAAAGTTAAGTTAATAAACTTTTATGGCACCCCCACAACGGGCAGCGAGGTTGCCCGGCTGGCTAAGTTCGTGTCGGATAATCCGCAGTTTGGAAAAATGATGTCCATGAAATCGGAAGATTATCTGGCCGATCAGCAACGGGCGTGGCTGGCGGCTGGTTTCGACATTCCCTCGTATTGTGCTTACGAATTAAAAGAAACCTTCGGCCAGAAGATTGTTGAACAGCAAAGTGCAACAAACCTGTGCAACCGGCGACTCGATCCAATCAACGCGAATCATATTGACATCGTAAAGCCTGGAAACACAAAAGACGTATCGTATTTAACCTTTAAAAACGCGTTTCGGGAAGTATTTCCAGACACGCAGAAAGAACTGACCGACTGGAATAAGTACCTGAAAGTGAATGCTGGGTCGGCAAATTGCCCGATGTTCTCCATACCACCGGCTTCGATTCAACTGGCGGAGGGTTCGGCGGAAGCATATCGACAAATTTTCGATACTGACTATTCCCTTTGGCCCGAAATAGCCGACATCTACCAGCCATATTTTTTGATGTTGCATATTGAAAGCATCATCGACTCGAATAAGTGGATAAAGATTGAACCTAAAGTAAAAGTGACCATCGAACGGGACGAAGCCGGTCTTCCCGAAACAACAAATGTAGTATTGGTCGGCGAATGTGGGGGGACTGGTGAACCGCGCTGGGCTGACCGGGTTGTTTTGTTAGCGGCTGGAAATCAGAAAAAAGAACAGGTAATCGCGTTTAAAAAAGCCCCTTATTATACCCTTCAACCCGGAGAATTTGAAGAGTTTGAAATTAAATGCCTGTGTGGTAGTCCGGGTGCCTATACCATTACCTATGAGTTGCCGTTCAGTATTTCGGGCCAGTCAGGAACGATGGTCTTTAAGGATACGAAACGGATTATTTGCCCGGACGCCTACAATTTATGGAGTACGCGTACTTTGGACGATGATCAGGAGGCTGAAGTGGGTGGCCTGCACCTGATTGATGCTTACCGTTGGGACGGCACCAACTATCTGGGTAAAAAGCGTAACATAATGCAAGAGCATTCTCCGTAGATTATAACCATTTTCTTCATGTATCGACCATTACCGCACTTATTTTTTTGCTTATTATTGGCGATTACGTCCTGTGCCCCGCGCTACAAAGGCCCCGTGACCGATCATTTCAACGGCAAGAAATTTTACAATCCCGGCATGGCCGAACGGACATCGGGAGGGTTGTTAAAATGGCTCTTCAACCGCGATAAAGGCCCCTGGCCCGACCAGCCCGACGCTTTTGTGGGTACCCGGCCCGCCACACGTATCGACGGCGATAGTCTGGTGCTGACGTTTGTCAATCACTCTACCTTTCTGATTCAGACCAACGGGCTGAACATTCTGACGGACCCCGTTTGGTCGGAGCGGGTCGGGCCAACGTCGTGGTTAGGGGTTAAGCGCAAACGTCCGC
>JANPJE010000249.1:0-26519 GCA_031425355.1 Spirosoma sp.
ATCCGTCAGCGTTAGCGTATCGGCCCAGAATAAAGCAACGGTCAACGCCGACGGCGCCAGCACCGTCATCAACCGCCACATTTACGGCCACTTCGCCGAACACCTCGGTCGGTGCATTTACGACGGCTTTTATGTGGGTGAAAACAACACGAAAATTCCGAATAAAAACGGCGTTCGGCTGGATGTGATCGAGGCACTCAAGAAGATGAAAATTCCCAATCTGCGCTGGCCGGGCGGGTGTTTTGCGGATACGTATCACTGGAAAGACGGCATCGGCCCCAAAGCCAAACGGCCGAAAATCGTCAATACGTGGTGGGGTGGTGTTACGGAAGACAACAGCTTCGGCACGCACGACTTTCTGAATATGTGTGAGTTACTGAATACAGAACCGTACCTGGCGGGCAATGTTGGCAGTGGTACGGTGCAGGACCTGACCGACTGGGTGCAGTACGTGAACTTCGAAAAGAACAGCCCGATGTCGGGTCTGCGCCAGCAAAATGGCCGCGAAAAACCCTGGAATGTGCGGTTCTGGGGCGTGGGGAATGAAGCCTGGGGCTGTGGTGGCAATATGAAGCCCGATTACTACGCCAACATCTACCGGCAGTACAGTACGTTCATGAATCCGCAGGTGGGTAAGGAGAAAATTTTCCGGATTGCCTCCGGGGCCAGTTCCGACGATTATAACTGGACCGAAACGCTCATGAAAAATATTCCGGTAACGATGGTCGAGGGGGTAGCCCTGCACCACTATTCCGTGTTTAGCTGGGATGAAGGCAAGAAAGGGTCGGCAACGACTTTTACCGAAGTTGAGTATTTCCGAACGCTGAAACAGGCCTTGCGGATGGATGAGTTGATTGAAAAGCACTCGGCCATCATGGACAAGTATGATCCGCAGAAAAAAGTAGCCTTAGTCGTTGACGAGTGGGGGTCCTGGTACAACGTTGAACCGGGTACAAATCCGGGTTTTCTGTATCAGCAAAACACCATGCGCGATGCCATGCTGGCGGGCGTTACGCTCAACATTTTTCACAAACACGCCGACCGCGTTCGTATGGCCAATTTAGCCCAGGCGGTCAACGTATTGCAGGCGGTTATCCTGACCGAGAAGGAAAAACTGGTCCTCACGCCCACTTATCACGTACTGGAAATGTATAATGTACACCAGAACGCGACCCTGCTACCCATCGATCTGAAATCGGACGACTACACGGTGGAAAACGACAAACTGCCCGCCGTATCGGTATCGGCTTCGCGCGACAAGGCGGGCAAGGTGCATATCTCACTCGTGAACATCGACCCCAATAAGCCACAGGAAGTGTCGCTGAATCTGAAAGGAATCAAGGCGTCGGGTATGACGGGGCGCGTGCTGACCTCCGCTAAATTTCAGGATCACAATACGTTTACGAATCCGGCTAAGATCAAACCGATTGCTTTTACCGGCGCCAAACTCTCCGGCGATACAGGGGACCGCCTAACCGTTACGTTGCCGCCGGTATCGGTGGTGGTTTTAGAATTATAAAGAGCGAAAGAGCGAAAAGCTGCGACACTCTTTCGCTCCTTCAATATTGAATTATGTACACGACCTTAAAAGAAGAATGCTACGAAGCGAACATGCAACTCCCAAAGCTGGGGCTGGTGTTGTTCACGTTTGGTAATGTAAGCGCGGTTGACCGCGAACGGGCCGTATTCGCCATCAAACCCAGTGGTGTACCCTACGAAACATTGACACCGCAGGACATCGTCATCTGCGATTATGACGCGCGGGTAGTTGACGGCACAATGCGGCCTTCGTCGGACACCAAAACGCACGCGCTGCTCTACAAAACGTGGCATGACATCGGTGGCATCACCCACACCCACAGCACCTACGCCGTAGCCTGGGCACAGGCCGGTATGGACATTCCTATTTTTGGAACCACCCACGCCGATCACACGCACCAGGATATTCCCTGTGCTCCGGCACTGAGCGACGCCATGATTCAGGGCGATTATGAACACGAGACAGGCAACCAGATTTTCGACATTTTTAACGATAAGGACCTGTCCCATAACGAAGTAGAAATGGTACTCCTGCAAAATCATGGGCCGTTTACGTGGGGGAAAACCGCTGAAAAATCGGTTTATAATGCGGCTGTACTGGAAGAAGTAGCCCGGATGGCCTACCTGACGCTCCAGATTAACCCGAACACACCGCGCATCAAAGACACGCTCCGGCTGAAACATTACGAGCGAAAGCACGGCAAAAATTCGTACTACGGACAGGGATGCTAACGTGATGTCTATGAAAAATTACTTGTTCCAACGGACGGGAACGTACCGAATCTGGACTTTGGCCGTCGTTCATGGGTGTTGTTTGTGGCTGGCTGCGGGACTTTCGGGGGCGGTTCTGGCGCAGGCGGTCCCCCGGATTCCGGTACATGATCCGGTGATGATTCGGCAGGACAGCACGTACTACGTTTTCGCGACCGGCAAGGGCATTCGCGTCTGGTCCTCTACCGACCGGGTACACTGGACGGCGGAAAAACCCGTGTTTGACTCGGCTCCCGGCTGGACAACGCAGACCAATCCGGCCACCCGGCCCAACGACTTCTGGGCACCGGACATCACGTACCACAATGGCCGTTATTACCTGTATTATTCCTCGTCCGTTTTCGGCAAAAACTCATCGGCAATCGGGCTGGCCACCAACACGACATTACGATCAGCCGATCCCAGTTACCGCTGGGTCGATCAGGGATTAATCATTCAGTCGGTGCCGGGCCGGGATAACTGGAATGCCATCGATCCGAATCTGCTGGTCGATTCATCGGGGAAAGCATGGCTGTCCTTCGGGTCGTTCTGGGAGGGCATTAAACTTGTTCGATTGCGCGACGACCTGACGGCTCCCGCCACACTGCCGGAGTGGTACACAATAGCCAGCCGCCCGCGTACCGACACAACCGGCAGCAAAGAAGCTGGGAACGGAGCCATCGAAGCCCCGTTTCTATTCAGAAAAGGGGCCTATTATTACTTGTTTGTCTCGATTGATTATTGCTGCCGAGGCCCCAAAAGCACGTACAAGATGACGGTTGGCCGTTCGGCTACAGTTACCGGTCCTTATCTCGACCGGGCGGGAAAATCGATGGTTCAGGGCGGAGGCACACTCGTTTTGCAGGGCGATAAGGACTGGTACGGCGTTGGTCATAATTCCACGTACACCTTCGACGGCGTCGATTATTTAGTATATCATGGCTATGATGCCACCGACAAGGGAAAATCAAAACTCCTCATCAAAACCCTTCAGTGGGACGCAGAAGGCTGGCCTGTTAGTCAGTAGAAATACAGCAACAAACGTACGTTAATCGCTTGATTGGCTAACTTACCAGTTAATCCAGATAAACGAATGAACCTGCTAATTCTTCTTTCCGCCATCCTGTTTTCAATTAGCACGCAGGCACAACCGTTGGTGCCAAAACTCATCTCGACGCCAAAAAATTTAGTTATTGATAGCCACGATAACGTGATCGTTCACCTGTACATGGGGCGCATCCTGAAAATAACTCCAGACGGTAAATCGGCTTACATAACGGAGGATATACGAAAAACCAGTACCCGGTCACCCTATCCGAAATGCAATGCAATGGCCATTGACAGGCGGGATAACATTTATATGGCCGATGAGAGCCTGATTTGGCTGTTAACACCCGACGGAAAAGTTACGCTTTTTGCCGGGGTTCCGTTTATGTACCAGATGAAAGACGGCCCGCTGAAAACGGCACAGTTCAGAAATATCGAATTCATTGAAACCGACCCCGCCGGTAATATCTACGTAGCAGAACGGGACAACACCAACAAAGATAACCTCGGCGATTTTTACGTCATCCGAAAAATTAGCACCGACGGACTCGTAACCACGCTGGTGAATACGCGGGAAAGTACCACCTTGAAAACCAAATGGATAGCGGGCATGGGCGTCGATACGATGGGCAACCTCTACCTGAGCGACGGTGCGGGTAGGTGCATCAAAAAGTTGGAAACGAATGGTCGGGTGACAACGCTGGCGGGTCTGTGCGGAAAACGGGAATTCCATCCGGTGTATGTGCAGGGCGACGTCAGCAAAGCCGAATTGATGGCCCCTCAGGATATCCTCATCAACAAAAAAGGCGATGTAATTTTCGCCGATGGACGCCTGCACCGGCTCATCAAAATTGCAGGGAACGCCGTTACGACAATTGCTGGTAATAGTGAGATTCAGCCGAACAACGTAAATATGGGAGGCCGGGCGAAAGAAGGGTATAAGGATGGTAAAGCCTCAACGGCATTATTCAACTTCCCGCTGGGGTGCGGCATCGCCATCGACAGTAAAGAAACCATTTATATCATCGACGGCGGCAATGACTGCATCCGCAAATTATCACCGGATGGCGTAGTAACGACGTTTGCAAAGTGACGTACGTTGCCACTGGTAAATTTTGCAAACGAACCGGATTGTCTCTCAGCGGGACTTTGACCTTACTTCTACCCCACAAATTGTAGCAGTTCAAGGCGATTCCCGAAGGGGTCGCGGAAGAAAAACCGTTGCCGTCCGTCAATATCCGACGAAAAAGAGAGGACAATTCCTTCCTGCTCCAGTTCCCGCTTAGCCGCTTCCAGATCAGTGACTTCAAAGGCGGGATGCCGCAGGGACAGGTTTCCACCGGCTTCTTCGCGCAGGTGCAACTGAATACCGGCAATAGCAAACCAGATGGCTCCGCCCGGATGCGTACCGGGGATTTCGGTGAGGTTCAGCGTCCGACCATAAAAGGCTCTGGCCTCATCGATTTTGCCTTCAGGAATGGAAATAAGAATATGATCTAATCGGGTAAAGTGAATCACAATGGTGTCAGTTTGGATGGGCTGTCACAATGTTTTTGTCCGTATAATCAGTTATTTAATCACCGGTCAGAGACCGAATCGTCGGCCCGGCGGATAACACAGCGACGTAGTGAATACTACGCCGAACGGGGGATGGAGTGAAAATTTAAAAACACAACTCCCGGCCACGTTAACCATAGCCGGGAGCGTAAAACGTTTAAATCGTTACTATAAATCTAACTCCCACACATTTCACACCCTTCCGGGTCGTCCAATGAGCAGGTCATGGCGGCATATTGCTGTTCGAGGTCCGTTACCATCGGTACGGGCGTTGGCGTCGTGTTTTGGGCGTGGTCTTTGGCGTATTGTACGTAGTCGAGGGGTTTTTCGACGGCGATGGTTTCGGCCATGACGGGCTGTAGTTGGGCTTCGGCTTGTGGCTCCACCGTAAACTGAATCGCGTCGGAAGCGGCTTTCGTGCGGAGGTAGTACATGCCCGTTTTCAGACCCGCTTTCCAGGCGTAAAAGTGCATGGATGTCAGCTTGCCGAAGTTCGAATCCTGAATGTGGATGTTCAGCGACTGCGACTGGCAAATGTACGCGCCCCGGTCGGCGGCCATGTCGATGATGTGCTTCTGCTTAATCTCCCAAACCGTTTTATACAGGTCTTTGATGTTCTGCGGAATGTTCGGAATGGCCTGCACCGAGCCGTTGGCCCGAATCAGGTTATTCTTCATCGTGTCGTTCCATAAGCCTAATTTCACGAGGTCTTTGAGCAGGTGCTTGTTCACTACCACGAACTCGCCCGACAATACGCGCCGGGTGTAGATGTTGCTCGTGTACGGCTCAAAACATTCGTTGTTGCCCAGAATCTGCGAAGTCGAAGCGGTGGGCATGGGAGCCAGCAGCAGCGAGTTCCGAACGCCGTGTTCCACTACGTCCTTCCGCAGACTTTCCCAATCCCAGCGGCCCGATTTTGGTTTTACCGGTACGCCGTCGCGTTCCCACATATCGAACTGGAAAATACCTTCCGAAATCGGCGAGCCTTTCCACGTTTCGTAGGGACCGGATTCTTTGGCCTGCTCCATCGACGAGGTCATGGCACCGAAATAAATCGTCTCGAAAACATCTTCGTTCAGGCGACGCGCTTCGTCCGATTCAAACGGCATCCGAAGCATAATGAACGCATCGGCCAGCCCCTGTATCCCGATACCAATAGGCCGGTGGCGCATGTTGCTCCGACGGGCCTCTTCGACCGGGTAATAGTTGATGTCGATAATCTTGTTGAGGTTGCGGGTGGCCGTTTTGGTCACTTCATATAACTTCTGGTGGTCGAACCGCATGATGCCATCCGTGCCGCGCGTAATGAACTTAGGCAGGGCGATGGACGCGAGGTTACAGACCGCAATTTCGTCGGGGGCAGTGTACTCGATAATTTCGGTGCAGAGATTGCTCGACTTAATGGTGCCGAGGTTTTTCTGGTTCGACTTCTTGTTGGCTGCATCCTTATACAGCATGTAAGGCGTACCCGTTTCGGTCTGCGATTCCAGAATTTTGAACCACAGTTCCTGTGCTTTGATTGTCCGGCGGGCACGGCCTTCACGCTCATAGCGGGTGTACAAAGCCTCGAACTCATCGCCGTAGCAATCGGCCATGCCGGGGCACTCGTGCGGACAGAACAACGACCAGACGTCATCATCTTCCACGCGTTTCATGAACAAATCGGGTGTCCAGAGGGCATAGAACAGATCGCGGGCGCGGCCTTCCTCTTTACCCGAATTCTTTTTCAGGTCCAGAAAATCAAAAATATCGGCGTGCCAGGGTTCCAGGTAAATAGCGAAGGAGCCTTTGCGTTTGCCACCGCCCTGATCGACGTAGCGGGCCGTGTCATTGAACACGCGCAGCATCGGCACAATCCCGTTGCTGGTTCCGTTGGTGCCTTTAATGTACGTTCCCGTTGCCCGTACGTTGTGAATACTCAGGCCAATGCCCCCCGCCGACTGCGAAATCTTGGCGGTCTGTTTCAGCGTGTCATAAATGCCATCGATGGAATCGTCTTTCATCGTCAGCAGGAAACAGCTCGACATTTGCGGCTTGGGCGTTCCGGCGTTGAACAGCGTTGGCGTAGCGTGGGTGAACCACTTTTCCGAGAGCAGATTATACGTCTCGATGGCCGCGTCGATGTCTTCCTGGTGAATCCCGACGGCCACGCGCATCAGCATGTGCTGCGGGCGTTCGGCAATACGACCGTCTAACTTGAGCAGATACGATTTTTCGAGGGTTTTGTAGCCAAAGTAATCGTAGCCATAATCCCGATCATAAATAATGGTCGAGTCCAGGAGGGCTGCATTCTGGCGTACGATTTCATAGACCTCCTTAGCAATCAGCGATGCATTTTCGCCGGTTTTCGGGTCTTCGTAGAGGTACAGCTTTTTGATGGTGCCGGAGAACGATTTGTTCGTGTCTTTGTGCAGGTTGGAAATGGCAATCCGGGCGGCAAGGATAGCGTAGTCCGGGTGTTTTGTGGTCATCGACGCGGCTGTTTCGGCGGCTAAATTGTCGAGTTCCGTGGTTTTGACACCGTCGTAAAGGCCACTTACGACCTTTACTGCTACTTCTACAGGCTGTACATAAGCGGGGTCGAGACCATAGCACAGTTTCTCGATTCGTGCCGTGATTTTGTCGAATTTAACCGACTCGTGGCGTCCATCGCGTTTGACTACAAACATGAGCGTTGGGTTAGTTTTAGGGTATGAAAAATAATAAATACAGTAAAGTTCAGGACAATACGGTGAGCAGGGTTAACAGTACACTGTATGGTTCTCGCCAATACCAGTTATCCATAAAGTAACCGAATGAATACAATCGGGGCTTTCGGTGGGTGCCGGAACGGGATTATGGTCTAAAGTTCTTTTGAAATAGACGGAAAAGCAACCCGGAAGGTTCGGGCGTTTCCGCAATTCGTTAAAATGTGCAACTCTACTGAACAGGTAAAGAAATTGTTAAGCCGTACTACTGAACAACTTACAAATTTTACACTGGCGAGTTGATCTGAAAATTAAAAAGAGCGAATTTATGAGTTTGGTTTGTCGCGTCTACATGAGCACGGCAAACCCAAGGGGAAGCGTAACAGCCCTTAAATATAAAAAGAAAAATTGGGTAGTATCAAGGCCTTATTACGCCATTGTTAGGCAACGGTGCTACTTTATGTCATTAACTATCAGGCCCAAAAAGTAGACGTAAAAAGGCTTGCCGATTCCACCCAAACGCCTTACCTTTGCAATCCTTTTCGGTCGGAAACCGAGAAGATGACAAGAAACTGAGATTAATCATGAAAAAGGGCATTCACCCGGACTACCGCGAAGTGGTATTCCACGACCTGTCGAGCGACTATAAATTTCTGACGCGCTCAACGGTCCAAACCAAAGACACTATCGAGTTTGAAGGCCAGACCTATCCGCTCGTAAAGATTGAAGTTAGCTCGCAGTCGCACCCGTTCTATACGGGCAAGAACGTACTGCTCGACACAGCCGGTCGGGTGGACAAGTTCCGCAAGCGGTACGGCACCAAAGAAAACGCCGTGCCGACCTCACAGTCATAAGGCATCGGCGTTTCGCTTAGTAACTACACAAAAACTCCCCCGCTGCGGCAACGTGACGGGGGAGTTTTTGTCCTGCGTAGATTGACCGACTATACATATCGTCGTGTCAGGGAATGATCGTAATCTCATCTTTGCTATATGCCAGAATGATTCCGTAACCACCCCTCACGTTGGAATACCGTACCTGGGGTGGCTGAAAAGCCAGCAGAAATCCTTCGTTGGCGTTGAAGGTCCGATTGTACTCAAAATACCCCCGGTTAGCCCGGCGTAACGTGAGTACTACTTTATCTACTTTTCCGTTTGGACCTCTTGGCTGAATGGTCCCCTCTAATTCTACGCCTACCCGGACCATCGTTGTCTGTCCATTGAAGCAGATGTCTGACAAATTATATTGGTTCATTTGTCCATTGCTACGAAAACCACAGCCGTCCTCAAATTCATCCGGCCGATCAAGACCGAACGAATTGACCGCAACGCGTTGACCAGTGTTGTAACCCAATAGCTGCACCGTATAGTAATCGTTGGGCTGTTCCGCATCCGTAAACTGGCAAATCAATTTGCGGGCCGGTACTCCCGGATTTAGCGCAGCGGGAATCGACTCGTCAAACTGATACCGGTCAATCCGTATCGGTTCGGGGACGCGTTCGGGCAGGCTTTGCAGATCGGGAAATCCCGCGTTCGACACCGTATAGTGGTACACCTTACCGGACATTGGTTTGAAGTTACCGGTCGATACGTAGCGTCCGTCGCTTTGATGACGCAGTTGCTCAACCAAAACACCCGCTTCGTACAGACGCACGACCGCTGTCGATACCCACCGTCCATACAGGTAGCGTCCCGTTGTCGGGTATGTTTGGCTTACCCGCAGGGTGGCAACACTGTCCGGCGACAGTACCCCGTACACCACTAAGCGATCCCCCTCGTAGGGCAAATCGACCCCTAAGTCTTTGGTGCAGGCCAGCAGCCCCAACAGGAAAAACAGACATAATACAAGACACTTCATCTATTGAATTGTAAGTTATAGCTGAGGTAGGGCAACACCGGAAAAACCGCTTTCCGTACCACTTTATAATCAAAACCAACTATTTGAACGGGGGAATTAAAGATCAGGTCCCGGTTGAAGTCAAGAAAGAATGGGTTGTATCGGTTATAGGCATTGTATACGCCAAACGACCACTGAGCGTCACGCCGTTTGCGGGTAGTGTGGCGGACCGTCACACCCAAATCGAGCCGGTGGTAAGCAGGCATTCGGAAGTTGTTTCGGTCACCGTAAATCAACAGCGGGTACGCTGTGGCTTCCCGACCAATATTTTCCTGTAGGGCAATAGGAACGGTTGTCGGCTGACCGGACTGATACACCCACGTAGCCGACGCACTGACTTTTTCGCTGACCGCGTACTGACCCGTCAGTGAAAAAACGTGCCGACGGTCGAACGTGGCGTCGTACCAGCGGTTCTGGTCGATGGTGGCAAACCGGCGACGGTGGCGGGCCAGTGTGTACCCCATCCAGCCGGTGAGTCGTCCCTGGGTTTTCAACACCAGCATCTCAATTCCCTTACTGTCACCGACCCCGTCGCGTTCAACCGTATTTTCCCATTGGCGATTGAAGTTGGTCAGGAAGTTGGTTCCCGTCTGGTAGTCGATTAAGTTACTCGATTGCTTGTGGTAGGCCTCCAGCGTGACATTTATTGACTGGTTCGGAATCGAATAGGTGATGCCGACGGCCGTTTGGTCGGATGCCTGGGGCGGAACGGATTGGGTAGCCGGTACCCACACATCATTCGGAAGGCCAACACTGTTGCTCGACAGCAAATGCACAAACTGGTGCATGTTGGAGTAAGCGAACTTGACCGACAGTCGGTCGGTGGGCAAAATACTCAGCGAAAAGCGTGGCTCGGCGTAGGTGTACCGTTGGTTGGCAACCTGGTAACTGACCGCCCGGATACCCACATTACCCCTGAGCCATTTGACCAGCCTGAAATCGTCCTCTGCGTAAACGGCCACCTCCGTGGCCGCCACGCTTGCGTTGATTCGGGCCAGCGTGTCGGGATTGATGCCATACGTGGTTGAGATGCGCGTTGGCCGAAAGCGGTGCCGGATTGCTTCCACCCCGAACTGCACGTTATGCCCCGGCAGAGGATTCCATTCCAGCGCGGCTTTCGCTGTGAAATCCCGAATGCCAGACGTCGCACTGAACCGCTGTGCAATCGTCCAATCGTCATTTTGTTTGGTGCGGGCCTGCGTTTCAATGCCGTACCGGTAGCGCGAGAAAGTAAGCGTGGAGCGCAGGAAAAGATTTTTCAACAGTGCTCGCGTGTAGCGTACAGATGCGGTGGTGTTTCCCCAGTTCAGGCCAAACCTCGACCGGTCGGTCTGCGATCCTTCCTGCGCAGCCCAGATGTCGTTGCCATTGTATAAACTCACCAACAGGCGGCTGCCATCTTTGAACTGGTGATTGGCTTTGGCGTTCACGTCGTAGAGCCAGTAGTTGAAGTACTGTCCATTCTGTGACGCCTGAAACGCGATCAACGTTGGCAACAGGAAAAGGGTGAAGTAGGAACTGCGGGCGGAGATGAAGTAGGACGAACGGCCCCACAACCGCTTGGACAGGGGACCCTCCAGCAACAGACGGGAACTCACTAAGCCGACACTTGCTTCGGCCCGCCGATGCTGGTTGTTGCCTTCCTTCATGGTCACGTCGATAATCGACGACAAACGACCGCCGAAGCGAGCCGGGAAAGCCGCTTTATAGAGATCGACTTTGCGGACCGCATCGGGATTGAACGTAGAGACGAACCCGAACAGGTGCGACACGTTGTACACGGTCGCATCGTCCAGAATAATCAGATTCTGATCGGGTGAACCGCCCCGTACCTGCAAACCAGTAGTGCCCTCGTTGCCGACCGTTACGCCCGGCGTCAGGGCTAAGGCTTTTATAATGTCCGTCTCGCCAAATAGGGCCGGGACGGCTTTGAGCTGGCCAATCGGTATGGCTACCAGCCCAAGTTGCTGATTGATAGCCGAGTTCTCAACCGTCGCGGATACCGACACCGGAGCAATTTCGGTTGTGGTTGGCAACAAATTGATTTGCACGACCGTGTCGCGCAGAGACACAACATCAACCACAACCGGCTCGTATCCTACGTACGAAAACCGGATTTTTGTCGACTGCGTTATGGACAGCGAGAAGTAGCCGGAGCGGTTTGCCGTAGTGCCTGAGTTCTGACGCGTATCATACACGGTCGCGCCAATGAGTGCTTCGCCCGACGTTCTGTCGGTCACATAGCCGCTCACCGTTACCCGTTGAGCGAGGGACACATTACTCAAAATCAGGAGTATAAATAACCGGAGTACAGTCATGCACGTTTAGCTAATCAGCCCCGCAGCGAGTAAGCTACGAGGCTGATTGATTTTTGTTATTAATTAAAACGTGTAGTACACTCTCTGTACTCTCCACCATCATCACAATCACCGTCTGCCTTGACCTGTAACCAAGTCACAACTCCAGTGCCTGTGCCATCGTCCAGAGGTATATCAAATAAAACATCAGCATCGTTGTAAAATTGGGGCGAGTTATAGTTAATAGTAGCAGGACCCGTATTTGTATAAGTTGCACCTGTGACCTCAAGATGAAGACGAGGTATTGCATTATCCCACCAGACTCCAAGCACTCGCTTCTGACTCTTCGCTGCCGCCTTTACTCTGTTGAATGGACCTGAATTTGAGCCGAAAAGTGGTGTGACAAGCGTATAATCACCTACTAATCTGTTATAGCCGCCACTCCGGTAAGTTACTATGCACTCGTTACGGGCATCCATCATGCGGGCGTTTCGCTTGTTGGTAACGCTTAAATGGATCACTTCTTTTACCTGAGCAAGAGCACTAAGCTTTCGGGGTGAAAAATTCCTGATGATGTACACCTTGTTTTCGACATATTTGTAAGCGTCGTCCCCAAACCTGACAACACCTTCTTTGTTGAAGATTGTGGCTAACACTTCGCTGTCGATGATCCTCACAGCTTCTAAATCATCACCGTCTTCTTTTAAAAGAAGAAAGTTCTCATAACCTTTGGTGGATTTAGCTGAGCTGATCTGAGTCATTTCAGTTTCGGTCAACTACTTGAAGGCAGACCGCATCGACGTAAATCCGGTGAACTTCGCTTGCCATGCGTTTAAATCAGCCTTAGACTGATTTTTCGTCAGTTGAGCAGCCACCCGCTCGAAATGGGATAAACTGCTAAATCGCAACGTACCGTCTACAACGTCGATTGCGTCAACCTTACTCAGAGGATTAAGTGAGTCTCGGTCGGGTTTGGTGTCACAAGAGAACACTAAAGCCAACAGGCTCATAAGCCAGATTGTTAAAATTCTTTTCATTACCTTTAACCTGTTTAATGGTGAAACATTGAACTGCTCAAAGCCCCGCGTCCGGTCGCCAAACTGTCGTGGGGCTTTTTCGTGTCAAAGGTATGGGCCTTGATTTTGGTGCACAATGATTAAAACTACCTACTAATAGGGCAATGGAGTAGGTAGTTTCATTATCATTTAATGAAACTACCTACTCCATTCAGAACTCTTACTTATGGCAATAGATGGGCCACCGACCCGGCAAATATTTTTAATTGATAAACACCCGCCAGACCAACAAGCCGGCTAATCTGGCTTTTGTGGTTTTGCACCGTCGATTCGGCAAGGCCCAGCTCCTGAGCAATCCGGCGAGCGGTTTGTCCTTTTGCCAAAAGGCTTAAAATCTGTTTCTGCCGGTCAGATAAAGCACTCATCAACTCCATATGTCGCTGGGTTGGTAACCGCAGAAATTCCAGGAATAAGGTATTGATATACCGATACCCCTGCCGAACCTGCTCTAAACAATGAAGCACTTCGTCAGCATCGTCGATGTCGTCGGGCAGGTAGCCGCTCGCATCGACCTGAATCGCTTTCAGGTAATACCCGGGAACAGTGGGCATACAAACAACACACCGCAGAGCCGGATGTAGCTGCATGGCCAGCCGGGCCAGTTCAAAACCCCTGTCGTTGGCAAAAGCAGCTTCGATAAACAATAAAGACGGGGTATGGTGCTCAATAAATTGCGGCCACTGAGCCTCGTCACCCGTGTATGAGAGAACACAGTAACCAGCGTTTTCAAAAACGGTAGCCCAATGGGTAACAGCTAATTTTCCTCTTTTGACAATCAGAATCGTTTGATTCATTCAGTAGGTGGGCATACAATTTGTGCCTAAACCTAAACCCATTGTTACCAACAAACAAAACCCTTTCGCTTTTATAACGACTAAACGAATGATTAATATGGTGAACTAAAGTACTTTAGCTAGAAATAATAGCAATAAAAATAGTTAACTTTATTTTTCAATACGGCGACATATTCACCGGACTTATTTGCTCTTTACTTTTACCGTATGGCTTTTATCCAGACAGACACGTTTACGTTACGGGGTTACGAGTGCGATGCGTTCGGGCGAATGAGCCTCCCGGCCCTGATGAATATGATGCAGGAATCGGCCAACCGGAACGCCATCGAGTACGGCATCGGTATTAAGGACCTGGCCCGGCAGGGTGTCGGCTGGATGCTGATGCGTTTCAATCTGCGGATGCACCGGTATCCGCGCTACGGTCAGACGATCCGATTGATGACCTATCCAACCGTCGTTGAGAAGTACTTTATTCACCGCGATTTTCGGGTCGAAGCCGAAGATGGAACGCTGCTGGCCGATGCGGGCAGTACGTGGCTTGTTTTCAGCCTGGAAAAACGGGCCATGATTGCTCTGCCGGATTTCATTCGCCAGTTAACGCCCCCGGTTATCCTGAATCCGTTGCCAACACTGCCCCACAAACCCGATTTTCAGAGTGCGCTATTCACGCCCGCGTACGAGAAAAACGTAGAGGTCGGCTGGTCAAGCATCGACCAGAATCAGCACGTTAATAATGTGGCTTATGTGCAATGGATAATCGAATCGGTTGATAGTACGTTACTACAAACGCGGGAAATTGCCGAAATTGATTTAGTTTACCGGACCGAAAGCCACTGGCGCGACTGGTTGCAAGTGCAAACCGCCGTTGAAACGCCGGATGCACTTTTGCATCGAATCGTTCAGACCGAATCGGGCAAGGACGTACTGCTGGCACGAAGCCGGTGGAGAAACAGTTTGTAGTTTGTTGTTGGCTGACGCCGTAATAGCTGGTACGGTCCACCCACGACAAACTACGAACTACAAACTGTAAACCATGACCTCTTCATTAACTCAACCCCTGAACGCTGTGCTGGGTGGCCTGATGCATCGGTACAGCGAACGTGTTCCTGATGTGCAAAAGGTGTTTGATGCCATGCTTGACGCGGGCGTGATTGCTTCGCCAAACGACATTGAAAATGACCACATTGCGTTTCGGACAATGGGTGTTGCTAACCTTGGACTGGCATCGTTCGAGAAAATTTTTGAGCACTACGGTTATACCAAACGGGACGAATACAACTTCACCGAAAAGAAATTAACCGCTTACTGGTACGCACCGCCTGAACCGCATTTTCCCCGCATTTTTGCCAGTGAGTTGCGTGTCAATGAGTTATCGGACGAAGCACAGCGTATTATCCACCGCTATACGGACACCGTTACGAGTGACCCGGTCGATGCGCTGGATTTGAACGATGCCGACGCTGTTGACCAGTTTCTGCACCAGCCCCTCTGGGAAACGCCCACGCTGGCCGACTATAAAGCCCTCATGGCCGAAAGTGAATATGCAGCCTGGGTAATATATAACCGGTATTACCTCAACCATTTCACCATCAGCGTTCATAATCTCAAGCCGGGCTACAATACCATCGACGAGTTTGTGGCTTTTCTGCAAAACAAGGGTTTCCGGCTCAATTCGGCGGGGGGAACGATTAAAATCAGCCCGGATGGCGGACTTCGGCAGGCATCGACGGTAGCGCAAATGATCGACGCCGAGTTTGCTGGAGGAGACGTACTCCGGATTGCCGGTTCGTATGTTGAATTTGCCGAACGGCGCGTTCTGCCCCAGTTTCAACACCTCCCCGCCGACCAGATTACCCGGCAACATCGGCGTGAAGGCTTCGAAACGGGCAACGCCGACAAGATTTTTGAAAGCACATTTACCACCCAGACGGGTAAATAGTTTACGGTATTCGGTTTACAGTTTATAGCGTGTCAGCCTGCCGTAAACTGTAAACCGAATACCGTAAATTACTACCCAAAATGAACCACAAACCCTCTCTCCTACTCGCGGGATTGCTCCTGTTTAGCCTGGTTTCGCTGGCGCAGAAATCTGCTCCAGTGGGTCTGCAACTGTACAGTTTCCGCAATCAGTTTGCGAAAGACGTACCGGGCACAATGGCTAAAGTAAAAGCAATGGGATTTCGGGAGGCCGAAATTGCCGGTACGTACGGACTGAGTCTCACCGACTTCCGGAAGTTGCTGGATCAGAACGGCATTAAAGCGATCAGCACCGGAGCCAGTTTTGAGGATTTGAACAGCAACGTACCGAAAATTGTGGCCGAAGCCAAAGCGCTGGGGGCTAAATACGTCGTTTGTACCTGGATTCCGCACAACGGTGATGCGTTCACGATTGAGGATGCCGACCGGGCCGTCGACGTGTTTAATACCGCTGGAAAACTACTGGCCGAAAACGGCATTACGTTCTGCTACCATAATCACGGCTACGAATTTCAAACCTACAAAGACGGTACATTCTTCGACTATTTAGCCGAAAATCTCGACCCCAAATCAGTCAATTTCGAGATGGATGTATTCTGGGTGAAAGCCCCCGGTTACGACCCCGTAGCGCTGTTGCAGAAATACCCGAAACGGTTCCCGCTGATGCACCTCAAAGACCGCAAACCCGGCACACCCGACAGCAATAACGGCCACTCGGATGTAGAGTCGAACGTAACGCTCGGCCAGGGCGATGTGGGCATTGCCGCGCTAATGAAACAGGCCAGAAAGTCGGGCGTAAAACACTATTTTATCGAAGATGAATCATCCCGCTCGATGGAGCAAATGCCGGGTAGTCTGGCGTTTCTGTCGGGTCTGAAATAGGTTTACAAGCGTGTGAACTCACTAACCTGTTCGGCTAACTGTCGGATGTCGTCGGGGGTATGAAACGCACTGATTACGATGCGGGTATTGGCCCGGTCGGCAACGGTTGGGTAGGCGAATGAGTAGATTAATATATCGTTTTGGAGTAGGTAAGCATACAAATCGTCGCGCACGGTAAAAAATACCGGATAGCCGGTTGCGTGTCTGAACAGACCCGTTGGCAGTAGTAATTCCTCGGCCAGAAGCAGGTTTTCGCCCAACCGTTCGCGCCCTCGTGCATACAGCGCGTCAGCCCGCAGATACGCGTCTAAGCAGGCAGGTGGCATGGGCGAGCAGGCTCCAAAAAATGCCGTTTTACATAGCGAAGCCAACGTATCAATATCGCCGAAAACCACACCCCCCGGCAATGCCATCGCCTTTGCCAATGAGGCCGTTACCAGCAATTGAACACCTGAATTTTTGGGCAGTTGCGGCCAGATTCCGCCCCCGTCATTCAGCACGCCCAATCCATGCGAATCATCAACGATCAACGTAATAGGAAGGTTGCCGGGCAGGTTATTGATCCAGTCAAAATCGTAATATTCGGAGCAGACAGCGTCCAGCGCATTCACCACAATGGCGACCGGACAGGGGGCAATCGTTTGTAGTTGTTCGGGCAGTTGCGCCACCCAATCGGCAAATGACAGCGCGGGTAACGTAACGGTCGGCTCGTGCCAGAGAGCCGGGTGGGCATTCGGCGCGTAAACAAACGTGTAATTCTGCCCACGCAACCAGTTGATAACCACCTGCCCGGCCATCATACCTGAAGAAAGTGTCAGGGCACAGGGCGCACTAACCGTAGCGGCTAACTTTACTTCGGCCTCTTCGTAAACAGCGAGCCGTACATTACCGTTGCGTGAACTCCCAAAAGCCGTCCCGTAACGGCACATACTATCACCAACTAACTGCTGAAAATCAGCCTGCTGAGCCAAGCCCAGATAGGCCGTTCCACTAAAAAAAAGATACGCCTGGCCATTATGGGTTATCGTCCGATTGGGCAGATGATCTACGCTAAAAATTTCATTCATTACACATTGTCGCTCTGGCAACCCACTCATTTAGTGTTAATTAACATCACTCCCGTACCATTTTCATTGGCATAGATGACCTTACCATCGACGAACGTAACACCTGTGGCGGGGTCGTTGGCAATCAGCATGGCCCCATCGAGATCGGCGTAATCGAGCAGGGGCAGCAACTGAGCGATGGCCGAAATACCCACACTCGATTCGGTCATGCAACCGACCATAACCCGCAAACCCAACTCGCGGGCGCGACTAATCATGCGTCGGGCGGGGGTCAAGCCTCCGCATTTGGTCAGTTTGATATTTACGCCGTGAAAGTAGCCCGCACACCGGTCAACATCGTTCTCAACAATGCAACTTTCGTCGGCAATGATAGGCAGGGCACTGTTTTCAAAAACGAATCTGGCTCCGGCCCAATCATCAGCCGGAAGTGGCTGCTCAATAAATTCGACACCTAACGTACTCAATTCATTAGACTTATTGACGGCATCAACAGCCGACCAGCCGCAATTGGCATCGACCCGGAACACGGCATCGGTGTGTTTGCGAAGTGCGCGAATGAGGTCTAAATCAGTTTCGGGGCCACCCTGGATTGGGCGACCTAACTTTATTTTGTAAAGCGGCCAGGGAAGTTCCTGCATTTTTTCGATCATCCGTTCGGGCGTATCAAGCCCGATGGTGTAGTCAGTGAGGGGTGTTCTGGTGGCGTCGAGGTTCCAGAGTTTGTAGAGCGGCTGGCCCTGTTTTTTGCCCCACAGATCCCAGGCAGCCTGATCGAGGGCGCATAATGCAAACGGATTACCAGCCAGAAACGGCTGCATATCGGCCCAGAAATCGGCTGGATTTATTAATAGATACGTACCAATGCGTTCGCGCAGGGTTTCCAGAGCGGCCACCATACTGTCAATCGTAACGCCATAATACCGGGTAGCGGTCGCTTCGCCAAACCCGCTGAAATTGCCGTCCTGAAGTTCAACAATCAGGGTTGGCTGTACGTCGCGGCTGTCGTGGGCAATGGTAAATGTGTGATTCAGGCGCAGATCGACCCGATGAAAAAGCAATTGCATCGGGCAAAGATAGTGGTTGGCGGAGTAGGCAGAGTGAGTGAAGCAGGTGAAATGAGTATAGTAATTGTGGTCAAACTGCTTGCTGTACTTATTTCACTCATTTCACTCACCACCCCACTTACTCTACAATTCGACCAGCCCGTGCCGCATAGCTTCGATAGCCATCACGACGCGTGTTTTCACATTCATTTTTTGAAATACCGACTCGCGGTAACCATCTACCGTTCGCGGACTCACGCACATCTTATCGGCTATCTCGTTGTAAGTCAATTCGCTACAGGCCATTTTTATAAAGTCATACTCGCGTCCGTTCAAATTAAAGTACGAAGCCGGGCCTCTTTCACCTGCCGTGTTGAGGCTGCGAATAAGTTGGGCGGTCAGGAAATCGGAGTAGTAATATCCTTTTACCATTACGTCGTCCAATGCCTGGCGAAGTTCGGCTGAGCGACATCCTTTGAGCAGGTAACCCCGCGCGCCGTTCCGTACTACCCGAACAATATGTTCTTCGCGGTCGGTCATTGACAGGGCCAGCACACGCACTGTCGGATACAATTGTCGAAGTTGAAGCGTTGTTTCAAACCCATCCATTTCAGGTATGTGCAGATCAACCAAAGCAATGTCTGGCACTTTATTGGTTCGTTGAATCTGGTTTAGCAGATCACGACCGTTGGCCGCTACAAATACTACGTCATATTGATCAAATCTGCGGATATAGTCGGCAAGGACTTCGGCTACCAGATGATGGTCGTCGGTGATGGCGATAGTGATTGGCATGAGGAAGGTGTGTTTGCAGTTTAAGGTCTGAAAAGTAGACAGTTACGCTGCCAAACACAATACCCCGAAGTGGGTATTTCTTAAACAAAACTTGCCTTTTTGATACTAATTCCTCTTAATAAATCACTTACAAGGCAAAAACAGTATACTTTTCAGGAAATTCGATTACGTGGCAATTGAATCTGGATGTGGGTTCCCTCACCCGGCTTACTCACAATGGTGCAGGTACCGCCAAGCAGCCCGGCCCGACGATGAAGATTATTGAGTCCGGCCCCCGCCTGTTCCAGCGGTCGGGCATTGACGTCTTCGATAGCGAACCCACTGCCATCATCGGCAACGGTAAGCCTAAAACTGTCGGGGTGGTACGCTACCGAAACGATCAGCGAACGAGCGTGAGCGTGTTTAAGCGCGTTATTGATTGATTCCTGCGCCATACGTAACAGTACGATTTCGGTTTGATGACCGAGTGCATATTCCTCGCCTGACGTAATGAGTTGCGTATGAATTTGACCCGTCCGCTCAATACGTTCCAGTTCGAGGGTCAGGCTGGGCAACAGCCCGAACCGCTGCACCGTATCGTAATCAAGCGTTTTGGAGAGCGTCCGTACATCGTTGATCACCGTCCGGACTAAATCACGGGTTTGCTGAACGGATTGCTGGCTATCAGGTTCAACAACTTCATCTGCAAGCGCATTAAGCCGCATCACAACCACCGTCAGTAGTTGACCGATATTATCATGCAATTCCTGCCCAATCTGCTGGAGCGTTTGGTTTTGTATTTCAATTTGCGATTGGAGAAGTTCACGCTGGTAAGTTTCCTGAAGAGCCTGCTTTTCCGATTCATTCTTGAGCTGTTTTTGACGAAACAAAAAAATGAACAGAACGATAAAAAAGGCGAAAGCCAATAGTATCACCGTGCCTAAGATAATGGTTAGGAAAAGTAGCGAATCTTTATTCGTAGGCATAAAAAGCCGATAGACCAGAACGTGTAGAGAAGAATATTCAAAAAAGTATTTATGAGAAACAAATCTTCGGCCAACTGAGAATTAACTTTTGCTAACTCTTCTTTTAATCCCATTAAAAAAAAGGTCCCAGCATAGAAAAGAAAATTGCCTACGCTAATCCAGAAGAGGGGTTGTTTGCCCAACTTAACAATTTTATTTGATTGATAAAGTTCATAGAAGTAGTATAATATGAGAGGAAATACCAGTATCCACTCTATTATTATAATCAGGGTAGGTTCTTCTTTTAATTGGGAATCATACCATGCCCATATGGAAAATCCAGTGCAGAAAAGTACAAAGACCCATCCAACTACTTTCGTCCAAAAGCGAGCACCACCATTATCAAAATGAGCTGCGTACAAGTAGCAAAGAAATATATATTCAATTGGTTGATAAATGTAGAATAGAAACTCATTGTTAAGTTGGTGAGTCCGCAGATAATAACCTACGGACTCGCTAACAAGTATATAAGCAAGTAAGTAAATGAGCCATTGAATTGCTTCTGCATGACATTTTCTTACCACTATACCGATAATCAGTGTAATAACAACAGTACCTAAATAGACAGATAACCAATTCATGTAGTCTATGGCTTCAAAGCGTATTCCAGCAGGAAAGCACGATTTCTATTTGTAAGTGTGTCAGGCTCAACTAGTGATTTGGTGTTTGTTCCAGTCTCTTCAGCTTTCAGATTTAAGGGATTTCCGTTGGCGTCGAACCCGATATCATTTCCCTTATCATCAATACCCACAACGATTATGACCAACGCATTGAGATTTTGCTCTGGGGGTTCAATACCAAAATATAGCCGAATACCTTTGCATCCCGGCTGGCCTAAAACCCGATTCAATGAAGCCTCATCAAAGGCGATAGCTGCATTGACTCCTTCACCTGCCTGAAACCCAAACGTCCTCTCAGTTGCCTGATCGACGTACTTTTTAATTAGTTTTTTAGCCTGTGCGGCAGGAATAGGGTCCCCACCTCCTTGCGGGTCCTCTGTTAATGATAGTACCATGGCGTTTTCAGTTAATTTAGAATGAATGATTCGTCCACTGCTAAGTTAAATCAGATTTCCAGTCATAGTCAATTAGAATGGAACCACATCACCAAATCTATTTTTTACCGACGCTCTGTAAATCAACAAGTTAAACAATTAATTTACAGAATAAAGAGTTGTATTCCCCCACAAATACCGTATTTTTCCCGTATTTGTAACCGTACTTCTCCCGCCCAGAATTAGGCTAATGTCCCCTACCCGAATACTGGTACACAAGGTAACTTTATAGAGCTTATTCTATTCATACCTCTCCCATACCTCCTTCCTGATCAACTGACCGCCGGGCAGCAGTCCGGCGGTTTGTGTTTATAGACGACACCTGTTTACGAGTCTTTCTCAGTACAAATAAATTATTGATTATCAGCGCATTATAAATTATTAATTATTTCACTAAATCTAAACATCGTTCTTAAACCGTAAGTTAGGCAGATGATCGATCACAATTCATTACACATTTCAATCAATTCAAAAAACAACATGAAGACGTTAAAATTGATTTTTTCAGTCATTGCTTTATCGGCTATCAGCCAGGTTTCATTTGCTCAGGAGAAGACCGTTACCGTTGGTGGCGCACCGATGTACCCTTCGAAGAACATCATCGAGAACGCGGTGAATTCGAAAGATCACACCACGCTTGTTGCTGCTGTTAAAGCCGCTGGTCTGGTCGAAACGTTGTCGGGTGCTGGTCCATTCACGGTATTTGCACCAACGAACAAAGCGTTTGACAAACTGCCGAAAGGTACGGTTGAGACACTGGTGAAGCCCGAAAGCAAAGCAACGCTGACGAGCATCCTGACGAACCACGTAGTAGCCGGCAAAGTAAGTGCTGCCGACCTGGTGGGTATGATCACGAAAGATGGTGGCAAAACGATGGTAAAAACCGTAGGTGGTGGTATGTTGACCGCTTCGCTGAAAGGCAAGAACGTCATTCTGACCGACGCAAAAGGTGGTACGTCGATGGTGACCATTGCCGATGTGAACCAGTCGAATGGCGTGATTCACGTAATTGATACGGTGTTGCTGCCATAGGTATCAGTTCAGCTTTTGACTAATAGAAATGCCCCGGAGACGACTCTTCGGGGCATTTCTGTTTTTTAGTAGACGTATTCGATTTAAGCACTTAATAAGCAACCCTACGCGTCATAACTCAGCACCGGACTGAGCCATTTTTCAATTTCCTCAACTGGCATGTCTTTCCGGTGGGCGTAGTCAAGCACCTGGTCTTTGTTGATTTTTCCGACGGGGAAATACCTCGATTCAGGGTGCGAGAAGTAAAACCCACTTACCGACGACGCCGGGTACATGGCGTAGCTTTCGGTCAGTTCAATACCAATTTTGGTCGCGTCCAGCAGATTGAACAACGTACCTTTTTCTGTATGGTCGGGGCAGGCCGGATAGCCCGGTGCGGGCCGGATTCCTTGGTAATCTTCTTTGATTAGCTGATCGTTGGTAAGCGTCTCACCCGTTGCATACGGCCAGAATTCCTTCCTGACACGCTCGTGCATCCGCTCGGCGAAGGCTTCGGCCAGCCGGTCGGCGAGGGCTTTAACCATAATGCTGTTATAATCGTCGTGGTCGCGCTCGTATTTCTCAATCAACGCTTCGATGCCGATGCCCGCCGTCACGGCAAATCCGCCGATGTAATCTTCCCGACCACATTCCAAAGGCGCAATGAAATCGGACAGGCAGTAATTGGGCAAACCGGGCGCTTTCTGGTTCTGCTGACGCAGGAAATGCAGCACCGTTTTGGTATCGTAAATCAACTCGCCCACCGAACTAACTGCCGTTTGCGACTGGACTTGGCTGATTTTGTACTCAATATGCCGGTGTGAACCATGCCGTTCGCAGGACACGTCACGCGTAACTTCTTCAAAATCATGCAACAGTACGTCGTCATCGGCGGAGTTGGCCGGGAAAAAGCCAACAACAGCCTTCGCTTTCAGCAGTTTTTTGTCGATAATTTCCTGCAACAGCCGTTTAGCGTCCGCAAACAACGTCTTTGCCTCCTGACCAACAACCGCATCTTCTAATATTGCCGGGTACTTGCCGTGCAACTGCCACGTCTGGAAAAAGGGCGTCCAGTCGATGTACTCCGCTAACTCGGCAATAGAATAATCATCAAAATAGCGATTACCGAGGAATGCTGGTTTCGTCGGTTCAAACGGTTTCCAGTCAATCGACGGGCGATTATGGCGGGCCTTTTCAATTGTCAGGCTCGCTTTTTCGGTCTGCCGCCGGGCATGGTCCATACGAAGTTTAACGTACTCCGCTTTGATTTCAATGAAAATCGTCTCGCGTGTGGCATCCGTATCGCTCACTAACCGCCCTGCCACCGGAACACTCCGGCTGGCATCCAGTACATGAACAACCGGCCCCGAATAATGCGGATCAATTTTGACGGCGGTGTGCATCCGGGATGTGGTTGCCCCCCCAATCAGTAGCGGAAGCGTGAAACCCTGCCGTTCCATTTCTTTCGCCACGCCCACCATCTCATCGAGCGAAGGCGTAATGAGGCCGCTCAAGCCAATAATATCTACGTTATGTTTGCGGGCTTCGTCCAGTATTTTCTGGGTCGGCACCATCACACCAAGATCAATAATTTCGTAATTGTTACAGCCCAGCACCACGCCAACGATGTTTTTACCGATGTCGTGAACGTCACCTTTGACAGTCGCCAACAGAATTTTTCCGGCATTTGTAGACGTATCGCCCCCGATGAGTTTCTCCGCTTCGATATATGGTGTCAAATAAGCAACGGCTTTTTTCATCACCCGTGCCGATTTCACTACTTGCGGCAGGAACATTTTACCCGCGCCAAACAGATCGCCGACGACGTTCATGCCATCCATCAGCGGACCCTCGATGACGTGTAATGGCCGCTCGACCTGCTGCCGAATCTCTTCAACATCCTGATCGATGTAGTCGGTAATGCCTTTGACAAGCGCGTGCTTGAGCCGTTCGCGAACGGGTTCGAGCCGCCAGCTTTCATCCTGAACAATCGCTTTTCCTTTGGCTTTTACGGTCTCGGCAAAGTCAACCAGCCGTTCGGTAGAGTCGTCACGGCGGTTAAGCAGTACGTCTTCGCAACGCTCCAGCAAATCTTTCGGGATGCTGTCATATACTTCCAACTGACCGGCATTCACGATGCCCATGTCCATACCGGCGCGAATGGCGTGGTACAGAAAAGCCGAGTGCATAGCCTCCCGCACAACATCATTGCCCCGAAAGCTGAACGAGATATTCGATACGCCCCCGCTCACTTTCGCCAACGGCAGATTTTGCTTGATCCAGCGCGTGGCGTTGATAAAGTCAACGGCGTAGTTATTATGTTCCTCAATTCCCGTCGCTACGGTCAGGATATTTGGGTCGAAAATAATGTCCTGCGGGGCAAAGTTGACCTTGTCCACTAAGATCCGGTAGGCGCGTTCGCAAATCTGAATACGCCGTTCGTAGCTATCGGCCTGACCGGTTTCGTCAAAGGCCATCACCACCGCAGCCGCACCGTATCGCTTAACGAGTTGTGCCCGCTCAATGAACGCTTCCTCCCCTTCTTTGAGCGAAATGGAGTTTACGATGGCTTTTCCCTGCACACATTTCAAACCGGCTTCGATCACTTCCCATTTCGAGGAATCAACCATGATGGGCACGCGGGCAATGTCGGGTTCGGCAGCAATCAGGTTCAAAAAGGTCGTCATGGCCTCCACCGAGTCCAGCATCCCCTCGTCCATGTTGATGTCGATCACCTGTGCCCCGCCTTCGACCTGTCCGCGCGCAATGCTCAGGGCTTCGTCGTAATTGCCTTCTTTAATAAGCCGGGCGAATTTCTTGGAACCTGTTACGTTGGTACGTTCGCCAACGTTCAGGAAGTTAGTTAACTCCGTGATTTTCAGAGGCTCCAAACCGCTCAGTTTCTGATACGGTTCTGGTTCGGGCAGTTTTCGGGGTGGGTATTTAGCCGCTACATCGGCAATGGCCCGGATGTGATCGGGTGTAGAGCCGCAGCAGCCGCCAACGATATTGACGAAGCTACTCTTGATAAAATCCTCAATTTGCAACGCCATCATATCCGGCGTTTCGTCGTACTCACCAAATTCGTTGGGCAAGCCCGCGTTCGGATAGGCCGACGTGAAAAACGGCGCTTCTTTTGCCAGCGTCTGGATATACGGCCGCATCAGTTCAGCACCGAGCGCACAGTTCAGGCCTACGCTCAACAGCGGCAAATGCGAAACGGAGTACAGAAACGCTTCCGTCGTTTGCCCCGAGAGTGTTCGCCCACTGGCATCCGTAATGGTGCCGGAAATCATGATCGGGAGAGCCGCCTGCTGAGGGTGTTCCGTAAAATACTTATCAATGGCGAACATAGCCGCCTTCGCATTAAGCGTATCAAAAATCGTTTCGACCAGCAGCAAATCAGCCCCGCCTTGTACCAAACCGGCAACCTGTTCGTAATACGTTTCGACCAGATCATCGAACGTAACAGCGCGGTAAGCCGGATTATTCACATCGGGAGAAAGCGAGGCTGTGCGGTTGGTAGGCCCCATTGCACCGGCTACGAATCGCGGTTTGTTGGGATTTTGACGGGTCAACTCAACGGCAATCTCTTTCGCAATCCGGGCCGACTCATAGTTTAGTTCATAGGCCAATTCCTCCATGCGGTAATCGGCCATGGCAATGGTCGTACTGCTGAACGTATTGGTTTCGATAATGTCGGCTCCGGCTTCCAGATACTGCTTATGAATCGCCTGAATGATATCCGGTCTGGTCAGGGAGAGCAGGTCATTGTTACCTTTTAAATCGTGCGGCCAATCGCGGAATCGCTCCCCCCGATAGTCAGCTTCCGTAAGATTATACTGTTGAATCATCGTACCCATCGCCCCATCGAGGACGAGGATGCGTTCGTTAAGAAGTTTGTATATCGTTTTCAAAGGCAGTAAGGCAGCGCGTGATTGTTAGCAATACCAACAACCGGCATACTTAAAAAAGTCCAAAAAACTAAAAAGACTTGTACCAGAAAGCTAAGATAGCGGAAGGCTACTTATCTATCCCGACAC
>JANPJE010000250.1:0-7360 GCA_031425355.1 Spirosoma sp.
CAGACCAGGCATAGTAAACGACGACCCATTGTTTTGATAGGTCGCCACCCGCATCCGTTAAACGAGCTAACCGGTATAACGTAGTTGTTTTTTTAGCTGTTTTCATAAGGGTTGCTGCCACTGAATTCGCCTAAAACTGCCACTGGAACTGCCACAAATCTGCCATTATCAAAAAACGGCAACAAAAAAGCCTTAATAGACTCTGTCTATCAAGGCTTTACACTGTGGAGACGGAGAGATTCGAACTCTCGTCCAGTCAAGGAAACCAACGCGCTTTCTACATGCTTAGGTATGCTTGGGATTGTCGGGAATCGACCCGGTGTATACCAGACCAAGCGTCATCCGTAGGTGCCTGTGTCTCACTCAGCCGTTAACACCATAAACTGAGCCAGCGCTGCGAGTCGATGCCTCCTGATCCAGCCAGCAGCACGTAGGCCGGGGAGACAATGGCTATTGCTTAATCCTCCGGATTAGGCAGCCATGGCGTAGTTATATTCGCCAGTTATTGTTTTGACGATTTGTTTGGGCGGGAAATTCCGTCAACTCCCGGCATGCTTACACGCGACCTCAGCAAGCTGTCAATTCCGGTCGTCCCCAAATTGACACGCGAATTCGGGCGTGTACAGTGTAACCTGAATCCATTTACTTTAGTTCGACATTTGTTTAATACAAGCACAACCTGTTTCCGGAAACTACGCGAAACTTATTCGTTCTGACATGGTTATCCAGTTAATTAATTGTCTGATTTTATGCCGGTATGGTGCTACACACATGACGCTCACGCCGTTTGAAACGAGTCTTTATCAATACCTGACGCCTTTCTTTGAGCGGCACCAGTTTACGCTTTTGCCCGAACGAAAGCAGTACCGTCGCGTTACGGATTCGGGTTTCCAGAATGTGATTCTTTCCCCCGCTTTCTACGGCGAAGAAACCATGCTGGAAGTAAACTTTGGTTGCCGAAACAACCAGGTCGAGCAGATAGCCCAGCAGTTTTTAAATAACCTGATCGACTACCGCCCCGACGCCAATACCCTCGTTATCTCCATCGGCAAGTTTAATGGCCTTCAATATTTTCGCTATAAAATTCATTCCGACGAAGAGTTGGCTGATACCTGCGAACGTATCGAAGAATTTTTCACTGCCAGCGGATTTGATTTTCTCGAAACGGCCTGCTCCCTGCCTGCTCTCAATAAAATTTTGAACGAGAATCCGGATCAGCCCTGCCAGTACGTATACAACCAGATTCACCGCTGCTATAAAGGACTGATTACGGCCCGGCTTAACCACAGTGACCATTTTGACGGTCTGATTGACCTGTATCGGCATTCGCTCATCGACCAGACCCAAAATCCCTACGGACACATGCAACTTCAATTTGAGCGGCTAATCGCTTACCTGCATCATTATTCGGCCAATTAAGGCTCTGCGTACCCACGGGCTTCAGCCAGTGAATGCAAACAAAAGTGCTTGCGGGATTCAACCCGCGAATAGCTTATTTCTTGACAAAATGAGCGATAACCGCAGCCAGTCCGGGTGTTAACGGCAGGTTGGGGTCTCCGTAGGTTTTGAAATTTCCGGTGCGATCTGCCGGGGCATTTTTAAGGATGTGGTTCATCTGGTCAAACAACACCAATGTAGCGTCGGGCCGGGCGGCTTTGAGCAATTCGGCTTCACTGGCCGCTACCTGATTATCGCGTTTGCCATTGATGAGCAGCACAGGACCTTCAACCCGTTTCAGTTCAACAGCGGGATCATATTTCATCCAGGAAATCATGGCGGGCTGCGCTTTGGGCGAAAGCTGGGCTTTTAACATCGGATTTTTGGGCGATACGTTATGTCCGGCCCGCAGCGAATCCAGCGCACCATCAACCTCAGCCTGAACCTCCTTCGGATTACCGCCCGCACGTCCCTGCTCCTTCAGCACATCAGCGATGTTACGGCCCGGCCCCGCAATAGAAATGTATTTAGTGGCTTTCGTCTGCTGAGCAGCCAGCATACCCACTAATGACCCCTCCGAATGTCCGGCTATCACAACGTCGGAAAAGCGTTTGTCGGCCTGGAGCTGGCGAATGAAACCGACCGCATCACTCACATAAAAGTCGAATCGGTGTTCTTCGGGCTTGATAACTTTTATGGCTGCCTGCAGGTTTGTACCCGACCCGCGTTTGTCGTACCGGGCAACGGCAATACCCTGACGCACTAAACTGTCGGTCAGCATTTTAAACGCGTTTGACTTCACACCATACGGGCTGTTGCAGTCGCGGTCCGTTGGGCCGGAGCCAGCAATAAGCAGCACAACCGGGACACGTTTTTTCGGACTGGCCGGTAGGGTCAGCGTGCCGTCGAGGGTCAGGTCAGCACCGGCAGGCAACGTAATTTTATGGTGAATCGGCTCCTCGGTTTGCGCCAGAGAAGACAGGCGAAATGCGAGAACAAAAAAAGTTGACGTCAGAAAACGGTTCATATACGTACTGATTGTTCGTAAACAGGCAAGAATAAGGTATATCTTTTCGTAAAAACCAGAAATTGATTTTATTTTTTCTCGGTCTGAACGACACTAATGTTCCCGCTTCCTTCAATATGGCACGTCTTTACATCGCCAACCTGATCGACGCCCTGCTGCCTGAGCATACCCATCAGTTCCGACGACGTTATCATCTCTTTCTTCATATTCTGGCGGAGCATCACTCCGTTTTGAATCAACAGAACGGGTTCAGGCTCGCTTAGTTTGCTGAAAAATACCGACCGGAAGCCCAACCAGTTGAGGGCGAAATCCCAGAAGACCAGCACGCCCACCAGCAAACATCCTTCCGTAACAGACTCATAATTAGCCGACATCGAATTTTGCGCAGCATCGGAAATGAGAGTAATCAGCAATACGTCGGAAATGCCCAACTGACCGGCACCGCGCCTGAAAAACCGGATGTATAAAAAACAGAACCAGTACGTGAGTGTCCCCCGGATAATGATTTCCCAAAGTGATACGCTCGGAATAATCATGTTCTCCCAATCAATACCAGCCAACAGTACGTTTGTCATTGCGCGTTCAGTCATAGTGATGATATAAGAACCAATTCCGAGTTTTGTGGTTCAGCAGACTTTTCAACAATGACCGTTGCTCACGAGAATAATACGTTTGAATCAACCATCCGCCAACGAATCGACAACAAAACCAAACCGCTCGGTGCTCTGGGGCGGCTGGAAGAACTGGCCCTGCAAATCGCGCTGATTCAGCAGTCCGAAACCCCGGTGTTAACCAATCCGCACCTGATTATTTTTGCTGCCGATCACGGTATTGCCGCCGAGGGCGTGAGCGCCTACCCAGCCGGGGTGACCTACGGCATGGTCAACAATTTTATGGCCGGAGGAGCCGCCATCAACGTATTTTGCCGCCAGAACGGGTTGAAGTTGTTGGTCTGCGATGTTGGCGTAGTTGGTACGTTCGATGCGAATACCAGCGGCAACGAAACACTCGTCAAATACAAGATTCGGCCCGGAACGCGCAATATGCGCCACGAACCAGCCATGACTCTTGACGAATGTGCCGCAGCGATGGACGCGGGCCGTACGCTTGTCAATGGGGTCTGTTACCGCGATTGCAACATAGTCGGCTTCGGCGAGATGGGCATCGGCAATACGTCGGCGGCCGCTTTATTGATGCACAGGCTAACGGGCTTGCCGCTGGAGCAGTGCGTGGGGCGAGGCACGGGCGTCGATGATGCCGGGCTGGCCCGAAAGCTGGCTGTTTTGCAGGATGTTGCCCATAAATATACCGACGTAACGGACCCGATGGCTGTGCTGGCTACGATGGGTGGCCTGGAAATAGCGGCCATCGTTGGCGGAATGTTACAGGCCGCAGAAAACAATCTGATTATTCTGGTCGATGGGTTCATCGCTACGTCGGCTCTGCTGGTGGCCCACGCGTTGAATCCGGACGTACTACGCAACTGCATTTTCTGTCACCAGTCCGACGAAGCGGGACACTGGCTCATGCTGGAATTTCTGCACGCCCGGCCCCTGCTCAATCTCAACCTGCGCTTAGGTGAGGGAACGGGCTGCGCCCTCGCCTATCCATTGGTGCAGGCTGCGGTGGGGATGTTAACTGACATGGCGACGATGGACAGCCTATGAGACTCTTTTTCACGGCGTTGATGTTTTACACGCGCCTGCCGGTTCCGAAATCCATTGACCACGACGCCACTGCGCTCAACCGGGCCACTATTTATTTCCCGCTAATTGGCTGGATTGTCGGGGGTTTTGGTGTCGGTACGTATTGGCTCGGAACGTTGCTCTTTCCGCCCGATTCACTACCGATTTTGTTGAGCATGGTCGCTACGGTTTGGGTAACGGGGGCTTTTCACGAAGATGGCTTCGCCGATGTGTGCGACGGATTTGGCGGTGGCTGGAACAAAATCCAGATCCTGACCATCATGAAAGACAGTCGGTTGGGCACCTACGGCACCATCGGACTTGGCTTGATTCTGGCGGTTAAGTTTTTCGCGTTACAGACCATCTTCACGGCCGAAGCGTTCGGCTGGATTACGGCTCTGAAGTACGTGTCGGCCCATAGCGTGAGTCGGTTGACGGCGGCTACGGTTATCCGGGCACTCCCCTACGCCCGTGAAGATGCCGACGCCAAAGCCAAACCTATCGCACAGGGTATTACAGATGGGCAGTTGACCATTGCGGCACTGTTTGGGCTTGGGCCGCTGCTGGCGTTGGTTGCCTATACGGATAACTGGCTGTATCTGAGCGTACTAATCCCACTGGTAATTGTACGCTGGCGGCTGATCTGGTTTTTCCGAAAATGGCTGGGCGGCTACACGGGCGACTGCCTCGGTACCACCCAGCAACTTACCGAAGTGATTATTTATCTGACCTTTATCTCAATTTTACCAAAATAAGAAGGGAGGGGGAGAGAAAAAATCATCAGAACACCGGGTTGAAACCCGGTGCAAGTCATTCGAGTAAGTGGATAACTTGCACCGGGTTTCAACCCGGTGTTCTGATGTAAACCGTTTTACAATATCAGCGTGCCATTTTACGCATAACATGAACATTTACCTCATTCGCCATACCGAAGTAGCCGTTGGCCGTAGTGTTGCTTACGGGCGAACCGACGTTGATCTGGCCGATACGTACGAAGAGCAGCGTGACCGACTGCTGGCTCATCTACCCATCGACCCGTCCGCCATTTTCTCGTCGCCCCTGACGCGCTGCCGTCGGCTGGCCGAAGACTTAGCCTCGACCTTATCAGCGGGCAGCCGGATTGAAACCGCTCCGGGGCAAACCGCCATTGTCGATGCTCACCGCCCGACGGTTCAGTTCGACGACCGGCTGAAAGAATATTTTTTCGGCGATTGGGAAATGACCCCCTGGGCCAAAATCGACCAGCATCTATTGGACCCCTGGATGGCCGATTTCGTGAACATCCGAACGCCCAACGGCGAAAATTTCGGAGATGTTTTCGAGCGGGTGAGTCTATTCTGGAAAGAGCAGATTTTACCAATGGCCGATTCTCAGGCGGGGCAGCCCGTGTTCATTGTTTCGCACGGGGGTGTTATTCGGGCTTTGCTGTGTCTGTTTATGGAGTTACCTTTGCAAAACGCGTACCGGATCAACCTCGACTACGGAGCTGTTACGAAGCTCACCCTGACGGGATCATCCTACACAATTCAATACATCAATCGCTGATATAGTCAAATGAAGCCGCTTCATATTCGCTTAGCCACGCTTACGGTCATTGTTCTGACCACTGTTCTGTTCCGCCTTATGCCCCATTGGCCTAATTTCACGCCCATAGCGGCTCTGGCCCTGTTTGGCGCGGCTATGTTTGAGCGCAAATGGCTCGGTCTGGTGGCTCCCCTGGCCGCCATGCTCCTGAGCGACGCCCTGATTGGGTTTCACGGCAGCATGGGCTCAGTTTATTTCAGTTTTGGCCTGACCTGGTTGCTTGGGTTGTGGTCTTTAAAGAAACAAACAGCCGGACGCATCGCTGCGGCTTCGGTTGCTTCTTCGATACTATTCTTTCTGATTACCAACTTCGCCGTTTGGTTTGGCAGCACGTTTTACCCGCAAACGGCGGCTGGCCTGATGACCTGCTACGTAGCAGGCCTGGCTTTTTATAACGGAACGTCGTTCTTCCTGAACGGTCTGCTCGGCGACCTGTTTTTTAGTGCTTTGCTGTTTGGCGGCTACTACTGGCTGCAACAGCGTTTTCTGGTGCTGAAGCCGGTGAAGGCATAGGGATAGATTTTCAGACATAAAAAAGCCTTCCGGACAGTCCGGAAGGCTTTTTTATGTCTGAACGTAGTAACGTCGGGTACTTTTAACCGACACCCAACACCACTACGTTCGTTTACCGCAAACTCCCGTATTTCCGGCTAATCAATTCCGCTACTAAACCCGTCCAGCCGGTTTGGTGGCTGGCTCCCACGCCCCGGCCATTGTCACCGTCGAAATATTCGTAAAAGAGAACATAATCGCGGAAGTGCGGGTCCTGGAATTTCGGGTGCTGGCCGAAAACGGGTCGTTTCCCGTTGGCGTCGGTTGTGAACAGGCTGATGAGCCGGGTCGCCAGTTCACAGGCAACGGTTTTGAGCGTAACCTGCTGGCCTGAACCAATTGGATATTCGACCGTAAAGCTATCGCCGAAGTATGTATAAAACCGTTCCAGGCTTTCGACCAGCAGGTAGTTCGTCGGCATCCAGACCGGCCCGCGCCAGTTGCTGTTACCGCCGAACATACCGCTGTCGCTTTCGGCGGGGGTGTACGTTAACCGGAACGTAGTATGATCCAGCCTGAACTCATACGGCTGATTCTGGTACACTTTTGAGACACCCCGGATGCCGTGCGGACTCAGGAACTCGTTTTCGTCCAGCACTTTAGCCAGCAATGCTTTCAGTCGGAAACCACGCAGCAAACTAAGCAGCCGCTTTTCGTCCCTGCCCCGTTCGGTATAGCGCGACACCTGACTGTATAAATCGGGGCGGTGGCCTTGAAACCACGTCATTCGCTGCACAAACGCCGGGTTGGCTTTCAGCAGTTCGTCGTCCAGAATCTCGACCGCAAACATCGGAATCAGGCCCACCAGCGTGCGGACGCGCATTCGCTGCACAGTGCCATCTTGCAGGCGAAGCTGGTCGTAAAAAAACGCATCGGCTTCGTCCCATAGTCCCGCGCTGTTTCGGCCCATGTTGGTCATGGCCCCGGCGATGTACAGAAAATGGTTGAAATACTTGGTCGCCATCTCATCGTAAACCGAGTCGTGGCGGGCCAGTTCCAGGGCGATCCGCATCATGTTCAACGAATACATAGCCATCCAGCTTGTGCCATCGGCCTGCTCCAGATGGCTGCCGTT
>JANPJE010000251.1:0-1679 GCA_031425355.1 Spirosoma sp.
TTCAAGTACGCTTCGTACGTTTCAGTGCCTAATTTGCGCTGAAGGGCTGCGGCAAAGCAAATGAATTGATTGGAGCCGTAATCGAATTTCGCGCCGGGGGCCGTCACCATCGGCACCGTCAGAACGACATTCCAGGCGGGCACTTTCGTCGCATCACTGCTTTCGCCGGGTGTCAGTCCGCTGGTGAGCGTCAGGAGTTGGCGGTACGTGATCTGAGCTTTTTGCGGATCGGTTTTCCACTCGGTCACGACATCGGCCACCCGGTCATCTAAGCGAATCAGCCCATCCTCAACAGCCGCTTCCGCCAGTATGCCATTGAAACTTTTGGTGCCACTCGCTAACAGTTGGGGCCTGCTGGCCGACCCGCCGTTGGCATACTGCTCAAACACTATGTTGCCATCGTGCATCACCACCATGGTCTGCGTGCCCGATTGCTGGCCGTATTGCCAGGCCAGTTGCAAAGCAGCCTCCGTGGGCGCGGCTGTTGAACTGCCCGGAACTGGTGTTTCTGTGGTTTTACAATTCGTTAGAAAGCAGATCAAAACTATTGATAAGCAGAGCGATTTCATGGGGTTCGAGGATATGTTCAAGCCATTGATGCGTATGGTAATCAATGGTTTAACCGTAAACGCGATCCTATCAATAAATGGCTGAAAACCTACTCAAGGGTCAGTACATAGAACTGGCAAACGAACGATTGCTCGAACTCATGTATCGTTCGCTGGTAGGTCGGCTGAAAACCGTGCCGTTCGTAGAATTGCATGAGTTTAGGCCGGGTCGAGTCGGTTTCGAGTTGCAGCGTTTGGATGCCCCGTTTCAGGCATTCGCTCCGGCAGAACTCAATGATTTCCGCGAATAAATTTTGTCCGGCAAAAGATCGACGAATCGCTAATTTGTGAATAAGCCCCGACGTATTGGGCGGCACGTCAGGCCAGTAGAGCGGGTCTTCCCATTGAAGAATAAAAACTGCAGCCGGTTCAGGACCGGCACCGTCGTTTCGGTCGGCATAGAGCACAAACAGGTTGCCCGTTGTGTGCTCATTCAGCAGGTTTTCAGATGTAAGCGCGTCAACATCCCAGAGTTCCTGGTTGTTGTCGACCAGCCATTGCCCCACCTCGCGTAGTATCTCAATGGCTGTGTCGGGCTGGTCGTTTCTATATGTAAACGTCATGTATAGTTGTTATTTACCCAATCCAGACCCGTCATCGACAACCTTGCTTAATACTGAAACGCCGTTTTCATCAAACGCTTCAATAGCAAAATAATAGGGTACGCCTTTGTTCAACGCCCGGAGTTCAAAGGTGTTTGCCGGACTACCGGGCCGCTGATCGTTCCAGAATTGGTACGTCTGGTAAAGTTTGTCGGGCGCAATGCCCCAGCGGATATTGTAGCCCACCGCGCCGGGCACATTGCTCCACGAAAGGTCGGCGTTACGCTGGTCTTTCTGCCGTTTGGCCGTCAGGGTGGCGGGCGTCGCAGGAGCCTTACCAAATCCATTGCCAAATACCCGGAAGGCATTGATTGCCAGGTGCGAACCAGCCACATAGCCATGCTCGTACCGCACGTACCGCGCCCGAGTGGGCTTGCCGAGTTCAACATACGCGCAGGCCCGGTCGCGTTTGGGTTCTTTATGTAGATCGGCCACCACATTCCACGTCTTGTTATCGGTCGATGTCAGG
>JANPJE010000252.1:0-12974 GCA_031425355.1 Spirosoma sp.
TTGGTCAAGCCCAAAAAGTATTTAACCAATTCATATCCATGAACCGAATTGTACGCGTCTTGCTACTGGCAGGACTGGCCTTCTGGAGTCTGACTGCTCAGGCACAAAGCGCACGGTTACGAGCGGCCAATAAGCAATTTGATAACCTTAGCTACGTTAGCGCGGTGCGGGCGTATGAGGAGTTTTTGCGGACCGATAAAAAGAAGGAACCCGCCGAAACCCGCGATGCTCTGATCAAATTAGGTTATAGCTACCGGAAGTTGCAGGACACCCGCAATGCCGAGCGCGTTTACAGCGAATTAGTCAAGTCGTATAGCGGCCTGGATAGCGAGGTTTATCTCTACTACGCTCAGTCGCTGGCACAGAACGGCAAGTACCGCGAGTCACAAAAAATGTATAGCCAGTATGGTGAAAAGCAGGCACAGGACCTGCGTGGACGCCGTTATACGGTGTCATATATGGACATGAGCCGGTTTTATCAGGATTCATCGTCGTATCGTTTGCACGACCTGCCCATCAATTCGCGTCAAGCAGATTTCAGCCCGATGTACTACAAAGGGGGGCTGGTATTCGTGTCGGCCCGCGACGAGTCAGGACCGATAAAGCGGGTTTTTAACTGGAACCAGACGCCTTTTTTAGACCTCTATTTTCACCCCGATACAACCCAATTGCGGGTGCCCGGTTTAGACCGTCGGATTTCGGCGGTGCTGGGCAGTGGCAGCGAAGGGCAGGGAGAGGGAACGGAGGTTGCCACCGAAACGAAACCGCTGACCAAAGCCGAGCTTTTCAGCCGCACGCTCAATACAAAATATCATGAAGGGCCGATGACGTTTACCAAAGATCAGAGCTACATTGTGTTCACTCGAAACAATTCGAGCAAGGGAAAAGCCGGCAAAAGCTCGGATGGTGTGAAAAAATTGAAATTGTACTCTTCCGTGAATAAGAACGGCAAGTGGGTAGAGATTAAAGACGTACCATTCAACAGTAATGAGTACTCGGTGGGACACCCGGCCTTCTCGGCTGACAACACGAAAATGTATTTTGCGTCGGATATGCCGGGTGGTTTTGGTGGAACCGACATCTACGTGGTCGAATTTAACAACGGCCAGTGGGGAACGCCCGTCAATATGGGTAAAGAAATCAATACGGAAGGCAACGAAATGTTTCCGTATTCGGCTGAAGACGATAATCTTTATTTCTCGTCCGATGGGCACGAGGGCTTAGGTGGTTTGGACATATTTGTGGCTGAACTGAAAGAAGGTATTGCTTACAAAGGTGTGCAGAATGCGGGTGCACCTATCAACTCTGAAAAAGATGATTTCGGGTTTATTACCGATAAGAACCGGACCAGTGGGTATTTCAGCAGCAACCGCAAAAAAGGCATCAGCGACGACGATATTTACTCGTTCCGGCGAACGTGCAAGCAACTCAATATTCTGGTGTATGACGCCAAAACCGGCACACCGCTCGAAAATGCCGACGTGCGAATTTTGCGGAATGGGGTCAATCAGGACCTGCGCCTGACCAACGTTGATGGCCGAACCGACCTGTGTGTTGACTCAAATACTGATTATGAGTTCAGAGCCATTAAAGAAGGCTTTGCTATGAACAGCGTTCGATTTTCAACCCAAACGCAGTCCCCGAAACCCGTTTTGAACGTATCGATTTACTTGGAACGGTCGGAAAATACCCTTGTGAAAGGCATGATAAAGACGGAGGTAAACCAGAAACCGGCAACGGGTGTGAAAGTGACCCTTCGGAACGATAAAGACAAATCGGTGCAGACCGTTACGACCGGTCCCGATGGGGGATATGAGTTTGATATGAAGCCCAACGCGCCCTACACCATTACGGCCCAGAAGGACCAGTATGCGACTAAAAAGGCGCAGTACAGTAAAACCAAACGCAAAGCGCAGGTTGTTACCGATTCGCTCGGACTATATGGCGTTGGCGACGTGTTTCAGTTGAAGAACATTTACTACGATTTGAATAAGTTTTTCATCCGGGCCGATGCTGCACAAGAGCTTAATCACGTACTGGCCATTTTGAAGGAGTATCCGCAAATGCAGATCGAACTGCGGTCACACACCGACGCTCGTGCAACTGATACGTATAATATTCGGCTGTCGGAAAACCGGGCGCGTGCCGCCATGGATTACTTAGTATCGCGGGGTATTACGGCAAATCGTTTGGTGGCGCGTGGTTATGGAGAGTCGGAGGTTGTGAACGGCTGTGTTGATGGCGTAAACTGTTCGGAAAATGAGCATCAGCAAAATCGCCGAACCGAGTTTAAAGTAATGGCAGTGCAATAGACAGATTATCAGTAGATTATTCAGCATAGTCAACACTTGACTATGCTGTTGAGCAACAAAAACGGGTCGCGTTAACGCGACCCGTTTTTGTTGCAATAAGATTAATGTAACGCTAATATGTGACTGCTACGAGTGCTTAACGTGCTTTTTGTGCACTGTCTTGGCAGTCGTTGACTTTTTAGATGGGGTTGCTTTCTTTACTGTTGTTGTCTTTTTCACAACCTGTTTATCCTGCGAAGGTGCACTTGCCGATACGTTGTTTCCACAAAGGGCGGCTACGACAAAGGCGGTTGCCAATACTAACTTTTTCATGATATTGAGAATGGTTTAAGGTAGATCCCCACCACACTGGCGGGCTTTTCGGCTGAAAGGTCGGTTGCCTCTATTAAACGCCGATAGAGGTTAACGTAAAAAATGCTTAAAGTGTTAATACGCGTGTCGTTACCGATAGCTGTCCTACATGCCGCATCGTATGCTCGGCCGCGTGGGTGAACAGGCCAATTACCGTTGAAGGCAATTGCGCACGACCAACTCCGCAAACATCGGTCAATGTTTTCTCGTCAGTGGTGCGGAGTTGAGCAAGAGCCAGTTCAACCTGTTCATCGAACCGCCAAGCCAGCTCCTCAACCGATAACGTAGTAAAGTCTGGTTTTCCTTCGGATGATAAGGCCGCCAACTGGTCGGGCGAGAGCGTTTCTCTTCGCGCATACGTAAAAAGCCGGTCAAGTACACCCGTCAGGTGCTGCAAATGAAACCCAACCGACGCGACACCAGCCGGGCGTTCCCAAAGCAAAGTTTCCGGAAAATTGTGCGTGAGCACATGTACTTCCTCGCGAGCCTGCATCAGCGCCTGGGCAACTGGCTGCAACAGGGGAGGCATGTTGGGGAGCGGCCCCCGTAGCCAGACTTCGCGGATTTCGGCAGAAGAATCATTCATTATACGTTCAAATTACTGTTCCGCCGTCAGCGTAGAACAGGCTGCCAGTGCTGTACGACGACGCGCTGGATGCCAGAAATAAGGCTAACGGACTGATTTCGTCGATGGTGCCCATCCGGGCGATGGGAATGCGGTTGGTGAAATGATCGAGAATTTTCTCGTCCTGCCAGAGTGCCTGACTAAATTTGGTTTTGATCAGACCGGGGCAAATCGCATTGACGCGGATACCGTCGGGTCCCCATTCTTTCGCCAGCACTTTTGTGAGCATATTCAGTGATGCTTTGCTCACGCTATACATGCCCAAACCGGGGTCGGGCGTGTGTCCGGCAATGCTGCTAATCATAATGATGCTGCCCCCGCCCCGCGCTTTCATGCTGGGATAACACAGCTTGCTTAACTCAAAGGGAGCTTTCACGTTCGCCTGCATAATCTTGTCGAAAGCCGCTCCGTCACAGTCGAGGGAGGGGCCAAAAACAGGATTCGAAGCCGCATTGTTGACCAGAATATCTATGCCACCGTACGTAGTAATGCTCCTGTCGACCAATTGTCGAAGTTGCTCCATATCACCCACGTGAGCGGCAATGCCCGTAGCGTCACCACCCTGCGTCCGAATGTCATTGGCAAGAGTATCGCAGGCATCCTGTTTGCGGCTGCTCACCACGACTTTCGCGCCAAAACGCGCAAATAACCGGGCCATATCTTCACCGATGCCTTTGCTGGCTCCGGTGATAACCGCTACTTTGCCGGTAAGGTCAAACAGGGCTTTCTCGGTAGTCAAAATAGATGAAGGGTCCATATAGGGAAAGGGATTTAAACACAGAGAAACAGAGGTTTCACAGAGAAAGCAGACAAGACAATACGTTCTTTCTTCTCCGTTCTCTCTGTGAAGCCTCTGTCCCTCTGTGTTTACTACTAAAAATTACTTCTCGAAAAAGCAGACCGTTCCGCCCACCCAATCTTTATTTTTATTGAAGTCAACGCCAATCATCTCGCCCCGGCTTAACCGGCCGAGATTGGTGAGTAAAGTGGGCCGGGAATCACCTTTCGGCCAGATGAACAGCATCCTGATTTCACACTTCACCAACCCATCCGGCGATTGAATGACCGGCTCGTATTTTACCTTACGCTGAAGCAGATAGCCGTCACGCTGGTTGGCTGGAATAGCGTCGAGGTCGGCAGAGGTAATGTTGAGTTTAACGCCACTACCGGCAAACGAGAACAGCGGTTTCAGTACGTAATTTTCCAGATCGGCAGGGTACGCAGCCAGATCAGATAAATAAAAGCTGGCCGGTACGTAAGGGCTTTTCAGTAGCGGCAATGTGTATTTGCTGATTCGGAAAAACCAGTTTGGATGTCCAACCCATTCTACATCAACATCGTCGGTCAGGTGAAAATCCGTTTTCAGATCAGGGATGTTCTGTAACTCATCGAAGATCAGTCGGTTATAGATCCGCTTGATACGAATCTTCCGACCGTCTTTTTCGTAGAACAAAGCTCGTCCTTCTTTCCTGATTTTAGTCAGACAAACGGGTGCAACGCCGAGAGCTTTTTCTGTCAGCACGAAATCAATGCGCGTTTTCTGCTTCTCAGGATAGATTTCAAGCAGAATAACCTCTTCAGGCTCACAATCCCCCACAATCATCCGGCGTAACAGCTCCAAATATTCGGTATTATCGGAGACGTTGAACAGATGCGAGAGGGTGTCTGGAATCGGATACGTACTACGGAATAAATCAGCCAGATACGGCTGAAAGCCATAAAGAGACGGAAACCCCTGCAGTTCAATTAGCTGTGGCGTTAATTCGCCATGTGACGCACCGGCTTGCGTATCAAGGCAAACGGCGAAATCAACAGCCATAAACTGCGTATGTCTGTCCTGATTGGGAACACGCTGCCCGTCTGGAATCGCCTTGTCTGTCAAGGCTTCAAAATCGTCGCGGGTAATCACGCCGATGATGTCGTCACAAGCTTGCAACAGCTTATCCGTTAAAACTTTTGGGACAAAAATGGGTGTTTCTGCTACACGAAACTCTAACTGACCGGGGAGATCAGCGTCAATTTTATCCAAAAAAAACCGGTAGTGTTCCGGGCTGAAAGCCTGATTATAGGTCTGACGAACAGGTTGAATCATAGGATTAATTTGACAGGATTACAGCCGGGCCGACCGGTCCGCCGGTGCGGCTCGGATTAATAGGAAGTGATTTATGAGTAAAATCCTGTTAATCCAAGCCGCACCGGCGGACCGGTCGGCCCGGCTGTAATCCTGTCGTAAAATTAGGTTTGTTCAACAAAGTCGTCAATTGGAGCCAAAGCAGCGATCGCCTGATGCAAAAAGCCCGGCAGAATGACCGATTCGGTTAGGGCAATTTTGTCGGGGTCCTGTAAATAGGCGACCATGTCGTCGTATTTTTCCTGCCCGAAGTTCAGAACGATATGGTTCCGTTTTTCAGCCTTCAGGAAGTAACGCAGCATGCCTTCGTTGTCGGCTTCGGGGTGAAACTGGGTGCCAATAATTTCGGGTGAAAAGCGAATTGCCATAATGGCCCGGTCGAGCAGTACATGAGGACGGATCTTCTCCAGACAGAGAATGCTCGCACCCATTTTGTCCATGCGTTCATCATTCGCATCCGTTATCTGATAATCGCGGGAATCGACCGCATAAAATGGCTCAGGCAGTGCTTCCAACAACGATTCTGATAAACCTTCATCGGTTTTGTGTACCGGAAAAATACCAAACGAAGTCGATTTTCGCCGGCTCAGCAAGCCCAAATTCAGATGCCGCACGACTAACTGAAATGAGTGGCAAATCAGGAACACAAATTTCTTGCGTTCGTTGTGCCGGTTCCAATCAAAAATCTGGTCGACAAGGGTAAAATACCGCTTCTCCCACTCGTCCGATGAGGCCATGGGGCTTCCCGGACCACCCGAAGAAATATATATATCGTACTCTAAATCAGGAAGTTCGTTATTAGCCCGAACATCAAATACGTCGAATGCCAGTTCAGCAATATCATTTCCCTGTGCGTTCCGAATCGCGTGTAAAATACAACGCATGCCTTCGTTGGCGTGGTTGTTATTCATGTCCAGAACGGCAATTTTTACTAAGTTCATAGCGTGTTGGTTACGGCTAATCCGTTGATGATAATAATTCTGGAAATAACTACACGATACCGAAAGAAGTTTCCTTGACAATATAATCCACTACCTTCTTCAGGTCGTTGGTTTCCTGAAAAACAGCCAGTTGGCGGTCGGCTCCGGTGCCCATTTCAATGATTTTAAGCAGGTATTCGCATTCCGAGCGGCTGCCGAGTTCATCCACTACATCATCGATAAAATCGAGTAACTCGTGAAGCAGATCATGCGTAGGCACTTCTTCCTGTTTGCCGAAATCAATCAGTTTACCTTCAATCCCGTAACGAGCGGCCCGCCACTTATTTTCATTAATCAGGATGCGCCGGTAAGGGCGGTAGTTCAGATTCTGCCTATGCAATTTATATATCTTGGCAACCAATGCCTGCATGATGGCGGCTAAACAAATGGTTTCGTCCACGCGCATCGGTACGTCGCAAATACGAAACTCAATGGTGTCGAAAAATGGATGAAGCCGGATATCCCACCAGATTTTCTTGCCATTATCAATACAGCCTGTTTTCACCAATAAAGCGATGTACTCGTCATATTCAGCAGCCGACGAGAAGAAATCGGGAATGCCAGTGCGCGGAAATTTGTCGAACACCTTCGAGCGGTACGATTTAAAACCCGTGTTGCGCCCTCGCCAGAAGGGTGAGTTCGTTGAGATGGCATAAATATGAGGCAGGAAATACCGGACGGCGTTCATAATTTGAATGCCTTCATTTCGGTTTTCGATGCCCACGTGAACGTGAAGGCCAAAAATCAGGTTTGAGCGGGCAACATCGCGCAGTTCGTCAATAAGCCGGTCGTAGCGTTCGTTGGGCGTAATAAGCTGACTTTGCCAATCTGAAAAGGGGTGTGTACCGGCTGCTGCAATCTTGAGATTCTGCTTGTCGGCCAGCTCGATAATCATTTTCCGGAGGTACGTTACCTCGTTGCGGGCATCCTGAATGTTCTGGCAGATATCCGTTCCTACTTCGACCACCGCCTGGTGCATTTCGGCTTTTACGCGCTCCTGAAGGATAATCTGACCACCATCAACAATCTTGGACATGTGCGAGCGCAACTCGCCTGTGTCGGGGTCAATCGTTTGAAATTCTTCTTCGATACCGAGAGTGAAAACGGGCATAGGCGTTATGGGTTAGAGTCGGATGGGGTCAACAAAACAGGCCGAAACGACGGGGTAAGATACATTTTTTTTGTAAACCTGATGCGGCACAAATGGTTTTGCTATAGAATTTAAACGCAAATCAATAATCGTATGAGAACGCAGCGCGAGAGAAAACTGATGACAAAATACTGGCTGTTTGGTGGGGGGGGAGCTATGTTGCTGGGTAGCGGATTAGCCGTTTTGTTGCACGGCTCCAAACTCCGGGAAATCAACGCCGACCCCTGGTTCTGGGTTAGCACCGGTGGCTTTGCCCTGATTATGACAGGCCTGGGTTTCATTGGCGATGCCAACCGATTTCGTACATTGGCCGACGTATTGCAGGAATTGGACAGACGCGACCGGACGTAACGAACAGGCAAGTTAGTATTCAAATGGCCGAACCGCCCCAACGATCTATAGTCGAGACAGTTAAGCAGTACGGCAACCGACTGTCACGGTTCATTCGCGGGCAGGTAAAAACTGATGAAGATGCCGAGGATATTTTGCAGGATGTCTGGTATCAGCTTAGTAAAGTTGTCGATCTGGAGGGCATCGAAAGCATGAGTGGCTGGTTGTTTCAGGTAGCTCGCAACAGGATAACCGATACGTACCGGCGGAAAAAAGAAGACGTATTGTCGGACCTGATGAGCGACGATGAAGACGGCGAACTGCGTTTTCGGGAAATCCTGTTGGCCGATTCCGATACCCCCGAAGACCAGTTTTTTAAAGATGTTTTCTGGGAAGAACTGATGAACGCACTGGACGAATTACCCGACAATCAGCGCACGGTATTTGTTCAGAATGAACTGGAAGACAAAACGTTACAGGAAATTGCTGACCAAACGGGCGAGAACCTGAAGACTATTATTTCCCGAAAACGTTACGCCGTTCAGCATTTGCGAAGGCGGCTTCAAACCCTCTACGACGAACTCGATAACCTTTGAGCTTATGAAATCTCCCTATGGACGAAGACGTTTTTTCTTTCCGCTATTCATCCTGCTGGCGGTAGCGGGTTTTTCGTTTGCCGTTTTCTGGTTATGGAACAACGTTTTAGTTGCGGTCGTAAGCGTAAAACCCGTTACGTACTGGCAGGCGATGGGTTTGTTAATTTTGTCCCGAATCCTGCTCGGCGGCTTTAAATTCGGTCCGCCCGGTGGTCGTCTGCCCCATAATGGCGGTGGGCCGCCCTGGCGCGAAAAATGGCGGCAAATGAGCGACGAAGAACGCGCTAAAGTCAAAGACAAATGGCGAAATCGGGGCGAGGGCAGATCATAAAGTATTGGTAGCATTTGTGTAAAAATCCTCGTTGGGACTACCCAGCGGGGATTTTTTTATGCTCAGAAAAATATTTTCAACATCGTTAAAGTAATTTCCTGACTGGCCCGTCATCCTATCTGTAACAACAATTTTAACAAACAAAGAAAATGAACAATACGCTTTTGAAATCAATTTTGGCAGGTCTGCTCGTCGGTGCGGCCTTATTTATTCTGCCCTTCTTTCTATTGCGGGTGGCCCTGTTTTTCTTGCTTGTTGGTGCCGTCTTCCGGCTGTTTAGGGGGCGGGGAGGTCGTTGGGGATGGGGGCCGGGCCGGGGCTATATGCCCGCCTTTGCCGACCGGATTCGGCAGATGAACGACGACGAATACAACGAATTCAAGCAAAAGTTTGGCCAAGGCCGCTGTGGTAACGGTAATTTTTCCAAACCGGCAGCACAAACAACAACGAACGTATAATCAACAAACAATACAACTAATGAATAGACGCTTAAATCCCTGGGCTGTGGCCATCACTGCCGCCCTCACCTTCGGCAGCCTGATGGCTTTCGTTGGTCCCCGTTCATTCGGCAACTACCGTGGCGATTGGTCTCACGGATACAGTAACCATCGCCATTATGGCTACGACCGGGATGGAGCTTGCAACGGCCCAAACGGCCGGAATCAGACGCCTATATCTGATTCAGTAAAAACTCAGTAATTAACTCATAAACAACGTAATACACATGAATAAGCAATGCCATACAGGTCATGGACCTGCACGTCATCAGCACCAGCACGGCGCACCTTTTTACGGAAAATTTGGCCGGGGAGCAGGGCCGTTCCGTCGCCCAAAAAACAATGTTCCAGTCAATATTATCGAGAAAGACGATGCATTTGAGGTTCACGTATATGCGCTGGGGTTCGATAAAGAAAACATCAGCATTTCGGTCTCGGACGATCTGCTGTACGTAACCGGCACACGTACGCGCGAAGACGGACAGGAGCCGAATTTCGTGCGGCAGGAGTATCCAATAAAGTCGTTCGAGCGGGTCATCCAACTCAACGACAAGGTGAATGTTGATACCATTTCGGCCCGGCAGGAAAACAGCGTTCTCATCGTTACGTTGCCCAAAAAGCCGGAAACGCCCCAGCAAAACGTAGCAATCGCGTAGTGCAGTTTGAATAGCTTAGGGCTGTTTGAACAACCTAAGAATGGCAATCCGGAAATGGGTTGCCATTCGGCGTTTACAGGATTTTTGGTTCTACCCAAAGTGCTGTAAAACAGGTCATTAATAGTACCCACCACACCCAGTCAGGCAACTCTGCAGTGTTCGTTTGGGCAGGCAAATTGCCCGTTGACTGATACCGCGAGTGAGCCAGCATAAATTGGCCCATCACTGCCCGATTGGCGACCGGGTCGTTTGGATTTAACTTGTTGATATACAGTGATAATGAATCCTGCACAGTCTGCCAACCCGACTTTCTGAATGACGAATAGCCTGTTGCCGAGCGTTTGTTAATGGTCGAGTACTGCACTCGAATCGTATCGGGTCCAATGCGTAAAATGGATATCTTTCCCGATGGATTATTTACTAACACAGCCTGATGCAGACCGCTGTACACCGGCGCATCTACCCGAACCGTATTTTGATCAGAGTGGGATAAACGAGCCAGAATAGCGGTCCAGACGCGGTTGTACGCTACGCTATCGCCACTGAGCGACAGCGGAAATGTTTCGCTTAACAAACTAACGCCTACGCGCCCGACTCCCTGCTGAATAGCCACCGGATATCCCGAAACGTTAACTTGATTCAGGTTGTCGGCAAACCGGTAGGGTAGCGCACTCAATCCATTTTTCAACGGAATCAATGGCTCGTTCGACGTTTTACGTACCTGCCAGCGGCTTCCCAACGCCTGATTGATGGCCCGGCAGTCGGTTTCGGGATTCGTCAGGTTAATAAATAACACAGCCCGATTATCAGCAATAGCTTTCCGAACGGTCGCGCTGGCAGCATTGGCCGGTTCCGTAATGATGAGGTCAGGTATCGTTTTCGCAGACAATTTGCCCAATTTGTTGATCGTGACGCTGCTGCTGATATTTTTAGAAAGCGTTGCTGAAACGTTGACGGTATGGCCCTGTTTACCCAACCAGTCAGCCAGCGTTTTGCTCTCAAAATCTGGGCTGTTGAGCAGAAATTGAACCGTTAGCGACTCGGTTGGCCGGGTAAAAAAACGAATGGTATCAAGCGGAGTGCCGCCCCGCGTGGATTCGCCCAGCACCAATTCCGTTTCGCTGCGTCCCCGCAGGAAAGCCGGAAACTGAAGCGAAAAGGCATTGGCACCTTCATGAAGAGTCGCGCTGTCCAATGTTTGGTTGCCATATCGAAGCCGAAGCAACTGCTTTCGCGACGATTCAATCTGGCCCATCACGTGTTGCATCTCACCTTCTCGTACGATGCCCTTCCAGCGAATGGTTTGTAATTGATCGGGCCGATTATAAGGCACCCACCGCACAGTCGAGTTGCTGAGTTGTGTAAGTGTTTCAGTCGGGAAGCGCTGGCCTACCAGCGTCACCGAATCATAGTCTGCTTTAAAATTTCGGCTGGTAAAACTTGTCTGAATATGGAGGCTGTCGGCTATCTGTCGGGCAAACGAGGCTGGAACGTCATCCCCAATTAATAAAGCATGAGTAGCTGATTGAGTTACGGGCCAGCGAATTTGCAGGAAGTAGCCCGTCAGCAAGAGCCAGAGCAGGATATTCAGCCCCGCCCGAAGCCATTTTCGGCCCATTGACAGCGACTGATTGCGGACGATTAACCATACCTGAACAAAGAACAGTATCAGTAATGCCAGCGCGATAAGCCAGGTAATCGGGTGCGTCCAGTTGAGTGTTGCCTGCATTGTGTTTTACGTACCACCGGGTTTCAACTCGGTTTATCCTGATAATTATTTTACATGTCGCCAGAAGGCTTTTTCCAGTGTGCGGTCGCTGACGTAGGACGGCCCGGTTTCCTCCGACGCGCCCGTAAGCGCATATAGCTTTGTTTTTAGCGCGGTCTTTTCAACAATGGAAAGTGACTTGCCCCCCGCTAATTTTTGCAGCGATCCCAGCACCAACCAGTTTTGCAGCCCACTATTAACCGCTCTATCGGCCAGCGCATTACCAAGTTGCTGGGCCGTTTGTCGTTGTTGAGCGTTGAGTTTGGGCAAGTCTAAATAGCCCAGTACGTCGGCCACGAGTGCGTCGATACGTTGCTGGTTGTAAATACGTTCCTGAGTAAAGGCCGTTGTTACATTCTTGAATTCCCCCGTTAGACGCGTTTCCTTTTCCTTCGTTTGGGGTGGATCGAAGCCGGTTTTCTTGACATACGACCGGGCTTTCTGCTGCGATAGTTTCAGGTATTTGAGCGCTTCCTGTTCAAAAGGAAGGGCTTTTTCGGGTTCGTACAGGCGCAGGTGCAACTCCGACTGCCACATATTTTCCAACGCCATTTTTAGCAGCGACCGCGTCGATTGTTCGTGAAATGTATTCGTTTCGGCATCGTCGTGCGAGTGAATATACTGCTCCATCAGAGCCGCCACAGCATCTTTTCCTTCGTCGGGGCCACTGCCACCGCCATGATTATGTCCGTGATCGTGTCCATCGTCGTCAGAATGCGCAGGCGATGGTGCCGCACCATGATCACCTTCGCCCTCGTCATGCTTGTGCATGTAGGCATCTATCGACGCCATGCCCGCCACAACAACGCCATCGCCGTTGGTCGGCATGGCGTTGCCGCCCCCGATGGATTTCTCAAATTCTTCGCCCAGAAACTGCCCATAGCGCAGCCGAAGGGCTTTCTGGTCGAAACCAATTTCGTTCGACTGGCTTTTGAATGCATAAGTAGGAGTCCATTTTACGCCCATCTTTTTGCGGCCCGCAATCAGCTTTTCGGTGTCGATAATAATCTGCCGCTGACTCCGAAAATACTCCGGCATGATGTTAACGGCCATCGTTGCCAACTCACTGTCCTCGGTCTGCGTCGTGTCCTTATAAACAACAAAATACGTATCTGACTTTGTGAAATTGGGTTCGGGATGCCGGTTGTCGAAAGCGGCCCAGTAATAGTAGAGTTCGTCGCCGGGTGCAAAGTTTAATGCGCTCAGATCAAGCGTTTTAGTTAGCTGAGCCTCTTTGAAATTGGCCT
>JANPJE010000253.1:0-6948 GCA_031425355.1 Spirosoma sp.
ACCCGCGCCCGGCTTCAGCAGAAACTGGCCGAATCGGAACTGGCCTACGAACGAAATCGACAGCAAGCCGATACGGAAGATGTCCGGAATACGTATAACCAGGCGGTCCGGTCGCTGGAGTTGAACCGGCAGAATTACGAACTCAGCAGTCAGAATGTGCAAATCGCATTAGTCAAATACCGGTCGGGTTTATTTGCCTACGACCAGTACCTGAACGTATTTAATGAGGTGCTGACGGCGCAAAATCGCTACCTGAACAACCTGTCGAATGTGTTCATCAATTACACAATCCTGCAAATCCGAAACGGAGAGTGAAACGGTTTACGGTATTCGGTTTGAGGTTTACGGCGCGGAACCACAACCGTAGCGACTGACCGCTATAAACCTCAAACCGAATACTGTAAACCACCAACTGTAACCCATGAAAAGTACACTTCTCGTAGCTGTATTTCTATCCTTTTTTGCAGCCTGTAACCGCAGTCCAAACGGTACATCGCCCGCATACCGGGAGTTGACCGAAGCCGTTTATGCGTCGGGCAACGTCTATCCGCGCAACGAATATGTCGTTACGGCCGATGCCAGCGGGGTGCTCCAGCAACGCTTAGTCAATGAAGGCGATTCGATCCGGAAAAATCAATTGCTGTTTGTGCTCGAAAGCGCCACCGAAGACGCCCGGCAACAGGCAGCCGCCAATGCGTACCGGCAATCGCGGATGAATCTGGGTGCGAACTCGCCCGTGCTGGCCGAACTGGAAGCGCAGGTACGTAACGCCCGCACCCGCGTTGCCAACGACTCCATTAACTACAATCGGTTCCGCGAATTGTACGGGCAGAACGCCACTTCTCGGGCCGAACTCGAACGCGCCGAACTGAATTATACGCTGTCACGCAACAACTTACGCGCTCAACTCAATACGTTTCAGCGCAGCCGCGACCAGATTCGGCTCGACGTTGCCAACAACCGCAGTCAGTTGGTGAGCACGGAAGTGGCCGGACAGAACACGCGCATTCGGAGTTTTGTAGATGGTAAAGTGTACGAAATTTTTAAAGAACCTGGCGAGGTTGTCCGGCCCGGCGAACAGTTGGCTTTGGTAGGTAGCGGCAATCAATTGTTTGCCCGGTTGGCCGTAGACGAAAGCGATTTCGGGCGTATGCGAATCGGTCAGGAAGTGGTTTTAAAAGCCGACGTCTATCCCGATAAACTGTTTAAAGCCCGCGTGAGCAAGATTTATCCCAAACTGAACCGCACTGACCAGTCGTTTCGGGTGGATGCCGAATTCATTGGCGAACGGCCCGAATCATACTACGGCCTGACGGTGGAAGCCAACATTATCATCAGCCAGAACAAACACGTGCTGACCATCCCGAAATCGTATGTGATTGGCAATGACAGCATCTGGATCGAGCAGGACGGCAAAAAACAAAAGGTGAAATTCCGGAAAGGGGCTGAAAACTTCGACGTGGTGGAGGTGAAAGGAGGCTTGACCGAGAAGTCAATTTTAGTGAGTGTCGAATAAAAATTAAACACAGAGAAAACGGAGGAATACAGGGAGAACACAGAATTCTTATCCTATCTCCGTGCATTCTGTTTAGTCCTCCGTTTCCTCTGTGTTTAGAAAAATCATGAACATACGCATCGCTTCCAGAATCGCCAAAACGCACCTTATGGCAAAAAAACGACAGACGCTCGTTGCCATGCTTGGCGTGACGTTCGGCATTGCCATGTTCATTACAATGATTTCGTTTATGCAGGGCGTCAACCAGTTTCTTGAAGATTCGGCCTTGGATGCCAGTCCGCACATTCGACTGTATAACGAAATAAATACGCAGCGGCCCGGCCTGATCGAGCAACTCAATCCCGCCAATTTCAACGTCATTTACCACCAGAAACCCAAAGACGAACAAGCCCGCGTTAAAAACGGACTGGCGATTGCCGAACGTATCGAGCGCGAACCGGGTGTGCTCGGCACATCACCCCAGGTGGCTACGCAGGTGTTTTATAACAACGGCCCGATTCAGCTTTCGGGGACAATTGCCGGGGTTGACATCGACCGCGAAAACCGGCTCTACAAGCTGATGAACCGCATCAAAACGGGTAGCCTTCGCGCCCTGCAAAGCAATCCCGACGGCCTGATTATGGGCGCGGTACTGGCCCGCAAACTCAACGTTCGGGTGGGCGACAAAGTGACCGTAACGACTCCAAAAGGCGGCATCCGCATTCTGCGCGTGGTTGGTACGTTCGGGTTTGGCGTGGGCACGGTTGACAATACCAAAAGTTACGGCAACCTCTCCACCGTACAGGAAATTCTGCAGCGTGATCCCAGCTATATCACCGACATTCACATTAAAATGATTGACCCACTGGAAGCCATTCCGTTCGGCAAAAAATTACGGGCCACGTATGGCTACTACACCGAAGACTGGGCAACGGCGAACACGGCGATTCTGGCGGGCGAAAAAATACGCGGTATGCTCACCTACGTAGTGAGTATCACACTGTTAGTGGTGGCGGGGTTCGGCATTTACAACATCATGAACATGACCGTTATCAACAAAATTAAAGACATCGCCATCCTGAAGGCCACGGGTTTCGACGCAAGCGACATCATCGCTATTTTTCTATTGCAAGCCGCTTTTATCGGTTTCTCGGGTGGATTGCTGGGCTTGGCAATCGGGTTTGGACTAAGTTATCTGCTGTCAATCAGCCCGTTCGACGCGGGCGATTTCCTGAGTATAAAAACATTTCCGGTCATTTTTGCCGCTAAATACTACGTCATGGGGCTGCTGTTCGGTGTTGTCACGACCATTCTGGCGGGCTACTTCCCCTCCCGAAAAGCCGCGCAGGTTGACCCGGTGGCGATTTTGAGGGGATGAGTGGTTGAATGGAGACTGGTTGAATAGATATAAATACCGTGTATTCACCTATTTAACCACTCCTCCAGTCAACTAATTAACCAGTTAACCATTCGATCCATGAGCACCGTTCTTTCTGCCCGGCACCTTAATAAGTACTTCTATGACCCGGATAAATTCCAGGTTCTGAAAGACGTTACGTTCGAGGTGCAAGCCGGCGAATTCATGGCGATTGTGGGGAAGTCAGGCTGTGGCAAATCGACGTTGCTTTACCTGCTTTCTACGATGGATACCGAATACGAAGGCAGTGTGGAGATGGCTGGAACGAAATTGACAGGCCGCAGTCAGGATTTTTTGGCCCATTTTCGCAATGAGCACCTCGGCTTTGTGTTTCAGTTTCACTTTCTGCTGCCCGAATTTTCAGCTCTGCAAAACGTCATGCTGCCGGGCCTGAAATTAGGTAAGTATTCCGAAAAAGAGGTTGAAGAACGGGCGATGGAAAAACTCCGGCTCATCGACATGGCCGATTTCGCCCGCAAACCGGCCAGCAAACTGTCGGGCGGGCAGCAACAGCGGGTAGCCATTGCCCGCGCGCTCATCAACGACCCGACCATCATCATGGGCGACGAGCCGACGGGCAATCTGGACCGCGCCAATACCGAAAATGTTTTTGCCATTTTTCGCGATCTGGCCCGGAAAGGACAAACCATAATTGCCGTTACGCACGACCCCGATTTTGCCGCCGGAACCGACCGGGTTATCGAAATGTCGGACGGGATGATTATCGCCAGCCATGAAAATAAAGTTCAATAAATACGTCGAAGCCGCGTTTTTACTAATCTCTCTATTGGGCATCGTTGGGCGCCAGTGGGTCATTCCACAAATAAGCTGGCAGCTTCAGGGAGTGCTGTTTGGGCTGACATTTGCCGTCTTAAATACGGTCTGGGCATTTCATTATGGCTTAAACAAATGGCTGAATCGACGCCTTCCTTTCGAGAAGGGCGTTGCCAAACGGGTTGCTGTTCAGCTACTTGGCGGCTGGATACTGGTCGGAATCGTCCTGCTGATTGTCGGCTTCTTCGTTATCAATTACCTGTTGCCAGCGGTTTTTCAGGGAAGCAGCCCAATCAACCGACTGAACATAATCGCGCTCGGCACCGGATCGTTTATGGCGAACATTGCCCTTGGACTCGCCTTCATTGCCAGTCATTTTTTTAACCAGTGGCAGGCAAACGTGTTCCGGGCCGCACAATTGGAAAAAGAAAAAATACAGGTGCAGCTCGATACGCTTAAGAATCAGATTAGTCCGCACTTTCTGTTCAACAGCCTGTCGTCACTCGATAGCCTGATTGATGACAATCCGGTGCTGGCGCGGCAATTTTTACAACAACTGTCGAAGGTTTTCCGGTACGTGCTCCAACACAAAGACGAGGCAATGGTGCCCCTGGAAACCGAACTGGCATTCATTAAAAACTACATTTCATTGCTCCACACCCGCTTCGACGGTACGTTTACGGTTCAATGTACCGTTGACGATGACATGCTCGACCGGCAGATTGTGCCCGTTACACTTCAGATCCTGATCGAGAATGCCATCAAGCACAACACCATTAGTGAGACGCATCCACTGACTGTAACGATCAGCACCAATGACGGTTATCTGGACGTAACGAATCCGGTTCAGCGCAAACGGCAGGTCGAAACGACCAATGGACAGGGACTGGAAAACCTGAAAGCATTGTATAGTTATCTAAGTCTGCGCCCGGTCGAAATAGCCGAAACGGATAGTGTCTTTCGGGTGCGCGTGCCGCTGCTGGAACGTTCGTAGTGTACGGTTTGTGGTTCGTAGTTGCGGTTTCCCGCCGGGACTACGAACCACAAACGAAAAAACCAAAAACAATAATGACCATTCTCCTCATCGAAGACGAACCGCTGATTGCCCGGCAACTTCAGAAACTGGTACGTCAGTTGGAGCCGGGCGCTACGATTCACGGGCCGTTAACCAGCGTGCAGGGCATTTGCGAATACTTCGACACCAACCGAATGGCAGCCCGGCCCTCCCCCGACCTCGTCATTGCGGATATTCAACTGTCGGATGGGGTGAGTTTTGAGGCTTTCCGGCAGGTTGAACTCAACACGCCAGTCATTTTCACAACCGCTTACGATGAATACGCCATCCGGGCGTTCAAACTCAACAGCCTTGATTATCTATTGAAACCCATTGATCCTGAAGAGCTTAAGACCGCGCTGGCAAAATTTCATCGGTGGGCGGCCAATGGTAGTACGTCGGACGTTGGCGAGCAGTTGCGGCAGTTTCTGGCGCAGATGGCTGGACCGGCAACGACGAATTACAAACGCCGGTTTGCCGGGCATTATCTCCGACAGATCATCTCGATACCGCAGGAACAGGCAGCCTGCTTTCTACGGAACGAACTGATTTATCTGTACACCGCAGACGGCAAAAAGATCATTACCGATTATAAAACGCTTGATGAACTGGACGAATTGGTTGATCCAGACCGATTCTTTCGAGCCAATCGACAGTATATCGTTAACATCGACGCCGTTGCGGGCTACCGATCTCACGAAAGCAGTAAACTCCTCGTTACGTTAAAATCACCAAACGACGCGCTGGAATTAATTATCAGCAAGGAAAAAGCGGGTGCATTCCGACAGTGGCTCAACGGGTAGCATCCACCGGCTCCTACCGCTTATTCTAATTTTTGTTAATACACCCCAAAACCGTTGACAATCGGCCCGTTTATCCGTAACTTGATGATGTGGAAATGTCAGGAACGAGCAATTCCCATTTTTCTCTGTGTCAAATAAACGCTACGTTTCATCAGGCTTTATTATATTTTCACGATGCTGTCCTGTCAGCCATACGCAACTCTTATGTGGCAAGTGACATGAAAAATTTGACTCATTACCTGAATCAGTTTGGTATCAACCAGACCGATCAGTTACTCCAACTCTTTACCAGACGCATTGTACCCAAAGGATCGATGCTGCTCCGTCCGCCCCAAATTGAAAATGCTATCTCCTACATCGATAAAGGATTGTTCAGGCTGTATTTGATCGACGACAACGGGAAAGAAATTATCACCGATTTATTGGTCGAAAACGAATTTGCAACCAACTACATAAGTTTTGTTGCCAGACGACCCTCCTCCATTTATGTCGAAGCTCTGGAAGACAGCATCGTGTATGAAATATCGTATCAGTCACTACAGACAGCCTATCTGGCTTATCCCCAGTTTGAGCGATTGGGTCGACTGATTACCGAACAGTATCTCATGCGTTTGGTTGACATGGTGGAGAAGTTAAAGACCCAAAAATCACCGGATAGTCTGCGAGACCTGCTGCTGGTTAAACCAGAGCTTTTTCAGCGAATTCCGCAGTATCAGTTGGCTTCTTATTTGGGCATCAGCCCCGAATGGTTGAGTAAAACACGAAAAAAAATTCTATCCAAGTAATGCGTTCTTGAACTACTTCAAGGAGTGAGGTAAGCCTATTCGGTAATTTTGCAGAAGGATTATCTCTAAAACATTGATGTATGAAAAGCCCATTATTGGTTGTAACACTGCTGCTACTTTCGCTTCGAGTGGCTGGTCAGGCAACAAAAAATTCATTTCTCAATCCATCACCAGCCAACTACCAGGTGGCTAAGGCAATTGAGGTCGAAGCAGTACCGTTTGTTTATCTGAGCGGTGGCTATCACGTTTCTATTGGATATCGGTACAACAGACTCCGCTTCCGAGCCAGTATTATCGACGCGGGAAGCTACAATTCTCAACCGGGAAACGCTGATTTTAAGCGGTTTGAATCCAGCGGATCGTTCGGCATTTTTGCCGGATATTTCGTCTGGAAGAACTTGGAAACATACGGCTTCGTGGACCGTCAGGTGTTTACGGTGAAGCAGAACGCCACCGATGAATCGCGGTCACTGAACGCTGTTACACCCGGTCTGGGCATTGGGTATCAATTCTTTATTGGCCGTTACGTATATATCCAACCCGCCCTGCATTTGTACCTGAGAAGCAGTCAGGAAATCAGGTTTGGCAATGGCAACAATTATTCACTGGCAACCAGTGAA